>CAJCJD010000217.1 GCA_903970555.1 Vulcanimicrobiota bacterium | reverse complement strand
CAAGCCGATGATCGAGATCGGTGGCAAGCCGGTGCTCTGGCACATCCTCAAGATCTATTCGCACTATGGCATCAACGATTTCATCATCTGCCTTGGCTATAAGGGCTATATGATCAAGGAGTACTTTGCCAACTATTTTCTGCACATGTCCGACGTCACCTTCGACCTGTCCACGAACAAGCTGGAAGTTCACCACAAACACGCCGAGCCATGGCGCGTTACCTTGATCGATACCGGTGAAAAAACGCAGACTGGTGGCCGCCTCAAGCGCGTCGCGAACTACCTCGACAACGATACGTTCTTCTTCACTTACGGCGATGGTCTCGCGGATATCGACATCGGCGCGGAACTGGCCTTCCATCGCGAAAAGGGCACGCTGGCAACAATGTGCGCCGCGCAACCGCCCGGGCGCTTCGGTGCCATCGACGTTACTGACCACCGTATCACGCGATTCGAGGAAAAACCTGCGGGCGATGGTACATGGATCAATGGTGGGTTCTTCGTGCTGGAACCCTCCGCGCTCGACTACATCGATGACGACTTGACGATCTGGGAGCGCACGCCGCTCGAACGCTTGGCTCACGACGAACAGCTGTCAGCCTACACCCATCGTGGTTTCTGGCAGCCGATGGATACCTTGCGGGACAAGATCAAGCTCGAAGAACTCTGGCAGACAGACGCGGCGCCCTGGAAGGTGTGGCCTTGAACCTGTTTGGCAGTGTGTATGCCGGTCGCCGCGTACTGATCACCGGCCACACTGGCTTCAAAGGCTCCTGGCTGGCGCTATGGTTACGCGAACTCGGCGCGCAAGTTGCTGGGCTCGCGCTTGCACCGGATACGTTACCTTCGCACTGGTCTGTACTGAATCTTGGCGATGTAGCTGACCATCGTGTGGATTTGCGCGATGCACCGGCTATCTGCAAGATTCTGCATGATTATCGTCCCGAGATCGTGTTCCATCTCGCCGCGCAGCCGCTGGTGCGACGCAGCTACCGCGATCCAATAACCACCTTCGCGTCCAACGTGATGGGCTTGGTCAATCTGTTCGAGGCCGTGCGCACCTGTCCATCGGTACGAGTACTCGTCAATGCGACCACCGACAAGGTCTATGCCGGCCACTTCGGCGCGGCAGGTTATCGCGAAACCGATCCACTGGGAGGTCACGACCCGTACAGTAGTTCCAAAGCCTGCGCAGAATTGGTGTCGGACTGCTATCGCAAGAGCTTCTTCAACGCTCCGGATTCCACCGTGCGCATCGCCACCGCCCGCGCCGGCAACGTGATCGGCGGGGGCGATTGGGCCGAGGATCGCCTGGTGCCGGACCTGGTGCGTGCAGCCATCTCGAGACAAGCACTCAAAGTACGTAACCCTGATGCGGTACGCCCCTGGCAACATGTGCTGGAGCCGCTTTCCGGTTATTTGCGCCTGGGGCAGTGCCTTTGGCGTGATTCAAGCTTTGTTGGCGCCTGGAACTTTGGGCCCGGTCCTGCCAGTGAAATCAGCGTACGACAACTCACTAGGCAATTGGGTTCACATTGGCGCGCCCTACATATCGAAGCGGACGACGCACCTCATCCGCACGAAGCCACCACCTTGCGACTCGATGCAAGCAAGGCTGCTACGCAACTCGCGTGGCAGCCGATCTGGAATATCCAAACCACATTGGCCCGGACTGCTGCTTGGTATCTCGACTTCCACGAATCCGGCCAAATCGGCAGCACAGGCGACCTTATCGCCTACGTTGCCGATGCCCGACAACTTGGCTTGGAATGGGCGGTATGAACTTGCACTCCACTCCACTTGCTGGTCTGTATGAAATTCGGCATACGCCGATTGGCGACACACGTGGCCGCTTCACGCGACTGTTTTGCGAAGAGGAACTTTCATCTCTGCGGCTCAACCTGCATTTCACCCAGATCAATCTCTCCGAAACCCGTGGCCGCGGCATCGTTCGTGGGCTGCATTACCAGATACCACCCGCAGCAGAAGCCAAACTGATCCGGTGCTTGCGCGGTCGCGTGTTCGATGTGGCCGTGGATCTGCGTGCAGGCTCGCCGACCTTCCTGCAATGGCACGCGGTGGAACTGGCCGAGGACAACGACCATGCTATTTTCATTCCCGAAGGCTTCGCCCACGGATTTCAGGCATTGACCGACGAGGCACACTTGCTCTACATGCATACCGTTCCATGGACACCCGCTTGCGAAGCCGGCCTGCGCCATGACGACCCGCGTCTGGCCATCGCATGGCCACAGCCGGTGACCACGCTGTCCGATCGTGATCGCAGTTACACGTTGATCAACGACACCTTCGCCGGAGTGCTGCCATGAAATGCCGCTTTTGCGACACTCGACTGCACGACGTGTTTCTGGATCTGGGCAGTGCCCCGCCGTCCAACGCCTTTCTAAACACCACCAAGCTAAGTGCCCCGGAGTTGCACTTTCCATTGCAGTTGTACACCTGTACCCATTGCCATCTCGTACAAGTGGACGAAGTTCAGAAGCACGATGCGCTGTTTTCCAGCGACTACGTGTATTTCTCTTCGTACTCGCGCACTTGGCTGGCGCACGCCGAACGGTATGTGTCGCAAGCTGTAGAACGACTGGATCTTGGATCGTGCGATCTGGTGATGGAGATCGCCTCCAACGATGGCTACCTGCTGCAATACGTCAAGGCACGCGGCATACCCTGCATCGGTATTGAACCCACCACCAGTACAGCAGCAACAGCGCGTGATCGCGGTATCGAAACCCTGGAGCAATTCTTCGGCGAGCATTTCGCCCGGGACTTTGCCACAACCCGGCGGCAGGCAAGTCTGGTGATCGCCAACAATGTGCTGGCGCACGTGCCCAACCTCAACGACTTCGTGGCGGGACTCAGCGCCGTACTCACCCCTGAAGGCGTCATTACCGTCGAGTTCCCGCATCTTTTGCAACTGGTCGCGCAACGCCAGTTCGACACGGTCTACCACGAGCATTTTTCCTATTTCTCGTTCCACACGGGGCAGAGGGTATTCGCCAGTCATGGACTGCGCATCTGGGACGTGGAAGAACTGCCCACGCATGGGGGCTCACTGCGCCTGTGGGCCTGCCATGTCGATGCCACGCATCGCGAAACACCGTCTGTCGCCGCACTGCTGGCAAAGGAGGCTGCCGCAGGCATGTTGGACATGGACTATTACCGCGGTTTCCAACCCTTGGCGGACGCCATCAAGAACGACTTCCTTGCCTTCCTAATCGACTGTAAGCGCAGCGGCAAGCAGGTCGTGGGCTACGGAGCCGCAGCCAAAGGCAACACACTGCTCAACTACGCCGGAGTTCGACCCGACTTACTCAGCTACGTGGTGGATGCCTCACCACACAAGCAAGGCCGCTACCTGCCTGGCTCTCGCATCCCGGTTGTCGCCGAAGCTCGCATACGCGAATCACATCCCGATTTTGTGGTGATCCTGCCATGGAACCTGCGCAATGAAATCACCGCACAGCTCGCCTATATTCGCGAATGGGGTGGACAATTCGTCACCACGATCCCGCAACTGGTGGTGTCATGAACACCGAAAATACAGAAAGCCGTATCTACTACACCAAACCATCAATCACGGAACTGGAAATCCGTTACGCAACCGATGCGACCACATATGGTTGGGGTGAGCGCTGCTACGAATACATCGCACGCTTCGAACTACTATTCAGGCAGCATCTCGGCGTCCGCCATGCCATCGCTACATCCAGCGGCACCGGCGCATTGCACATGGGCATGGCGGCGATGGGCATCGGCCCGGGTGACGAAGTCATTCTCGCCGACATCAACTGGATCGCCTCGGCAGCCCCCATCGTTCACCTCGGTGCGAGACCGGTGCTGGTGGATGTGTTACCAGACACCTGGTGCCTCGATCCGTCCGCTGCTGAGGCAGCAATCACGCCGCGTACGAAGGCAATACTCGCGGTGCATCTCTACGGCAATCTTTGCGACATGGATGCACTTGCCACCATCGCACAAAGACACGGACTGCATCTCATCGAAGACTCAGCCGAAGCCATCGGCTCGATCTGGCACGGTCAGCATGCTGGCTCAATGGGTGCCTTCGGCGCGTTCTCGTTTCACGGTACCAAAACCATCACCACCGGCGAAGGTGGCATCTTCGTCACAAATGACGACGCGCTGTACGAGCGCGTCCTGACGTTGTCGAACCATGGCCGCGCCCGTGGCGAGACACGCCAGTTCTGGCCCGAGCGCGTCGGCTATAAATACAAGATGTCGAATGTGCAGGCGGCGATCGGCTGCGGTCAGATGGAACGCATCAATGAACTGGTTGCCGGCAAGCGGCGAGTTTTCGAGCACTATCGCGATGCTCTGCAACAACTTCCACTGCGGATGAACCCTGAATCGGCCGATACCACCAACGGCTACTGGATGCCGACCATCGTCGCCGATGTTGACACGTCGTTCGATCGAGAGGCGTTGCTTGCGTCGTTCAAGGCGCACAACATTGATGGCCGCGTCTTCTTCTGGCCCTTGTCTAGCCTGCCGATGTTCGAACCCCATCCACAACACACGACGAGCCACGCTCTGTCGACACGTGCGATCAACCTGCCTAGCTACCACGACATGACCGACGAAGAGATCAGACGTGTGGTGGTATGCATCCGCCGCGTTCTGGAAGCGAACGCATGACGGCACCACCTCTGGTCATATGGGGTGGCACGGGACACGCGAGAGTGATCCGTGAAGCACTGGATGCGCAGTCTTGGAATGTCGTCGCCGTTTTCGATCAAAAAGATATCCCTTCACCCTTCGACGACGTACCGTTGTTCGTGGGAACTGACGGCTTCATGCACTGGATGCAGACATCGGCAACCTCTCAAGCGATCGCGGCCTGTGTCGCCATCGGGGGCACCGACGGACGCAGCCGGCTCGACACAGCAAATTTCCTGCACTCGCAAGGATTGTCCCTTCCAACCATCGTGCATCCAACCGGCTTCGTTGCGGCAACGGCCATCCACGGCGACGGATGCCATGTGCTAGCACAAGCTGCGGTTTGCGCAAATGTGCGATTAGGCCGCTCGGTCATTATCAATACTGCGGCATCAGTCGATCATGATTGCGTGATCGGCGACGGCGTGCATGTCGCTCCCGGCGCACACGTTGCGGGTGAGGTCGTGATTGAAGAATGCGCGTTCGTTGGCACTGGTGCTGTAGTGCTGCCTCGCGTGCACATCGGTGCAGGAGCCATTATCGGCGCTGGCGCGGTCGTCACGAAAGATGTGCCGGCACGAGTGACGGTCGCCGGCAATCCCGCACGACCGATCACCGTCGACAACTGATTCCAAATAAGAGCAACCCATGGATTCCAAATTTGAGGTAGAAGATGACATGGAAACTAAACTGCTGATCACGGTCGCACCCGGCGACTACTTGCGTCGGCGCTGACCTTACCCGTGGCCACGCTGCGCATCAACATCCTATCCAACTATGCCGGCCAGATCTGGATGGCGGCGATGGGTGTCTTATTCCTACCCCAGTACATCCATATCCTCGGCATGGAGGCCTTTGGACTGGTCGGTTTGATGCTGAGTTTCCAGGCCATCCTACAGCTGTTCGACTTCGGCGTTGGCAGTGCTACCAACCGCGAACTTTCCCGCCGTGTGCACGATCCTGCATTGGCCGATGGCACACGCGACCTGGTGCGCACGTCGGAAATCATTATCTGGTTGCTGGTTGTGGCCGCAGCTCTGCTTATCTGGATTTTCAGTGGACTGATGGCCGACCACTGGCTGCACCTGCGCAGCATCGGGCACGGCGACGCTAGTCGCGACGTTGCCATTATGGGAATCGCCGCCGCCCTGTATTGGCCGAGCACGTTCTACGCCAATTGCCTGTCCGGACTGGAACGGCAACCGGCCCTCAATCTCATCAATGTGCTATTTACCACGCTTCGCTATGCAGGCGTGCTTCCGGTGTTGCTGTGGGTGTCGCCATCCATCGAAACATTTTTATGGTGGTATGCCGCTGTGGGTGCAGGGCAGTCAGTAGCAACGGCCATTGTCGTGTGGCGAGCGTTGCCAAAGGGCACCCGCTTTGCACTCTGGTGCGTCGAAGAGCTGCATGGCGGCCGACATTTTGCTGGTGGCCTGTTCGGCGTCGGCATATTGGCGCTGGGTGTCAGTCAAGTCGATCGGCTGATCCTAGCAAGCTTGCGTCCGTTGGAAGATCTAGGTCAGTACACTCTTGCTCTGAGCGTTGCGTCTGGACTAGGTCGGATGGTGCAACCAATGTTCAATGCTCTCTATCCGCGTTTCAGCCGTCTGGTCGCTCGTCACGATATGACAACTTTGCGCGAGTTGTATCACCTCAGCAGCCAGTATCTGGCAGTGGTGATCGCCTCTGTGGCAACAGTACTGATCGTGTTTGCACATGGAGTGCTGCTCCTGTGGACCGGCGACGCTATGATTGCCAACAAAGTCGCGCTGCCTCTGTCAATGCTTGTAGCCGGATACGCACTCAATGGACTGATGAACATTCCCTACGCCATGCAACTGGCGCACGGTTGGACGCGCTTAGCCATGGGTTTGAACGCAGCATCACTCTTGTTGGGTATTCCACTGTGCATATGGGCGGTACAGCACTACGGCATCACCGGAGCGACATTGCCATGGTTGTTCGCCAACTTGGCATCCATCGCGATCGGCGTCCCACTGATGCACCGTCGCTTGCTGCGCGGTGAAATGACCGTGTGGTATTTGCGGGATAATCTGCCGCCTATACTCGCGGCTTTGGCGGTTGCGCTGGTGCTTGATGGCCTGTTGCCTCCCATTGCCCGCACGGTCCCCGGTCTTTTCCTACTCGGTTTCATCAGTGCAGCAACACTGGCTTTTAGTGCCTTGGCCTCACCCGGCATGCGAAAAGCAATGAGCATGCGACTGGCGCGCCACATGTCTGCTTGAAATCACGCCATTCTCAGCAGGTGGCCATATTCCGCCTGCAATATCTTGCGAGAACCGACGATATGGCGTTCTGCCAACCGATAGGCGGTCGAATAGGCCTGCTGCATAATTGACACGCGTTTGCATACAGTAGCAAGCATACGCAGCAAGCTGGGCCGTCCTACCAAGCCATAATCAGATTCCAACGCATCGACTGCATCGCGCACAAACTCGTAACGCGCTCCAGCAAGTGCATTGGCTCCGCGTCTAAACAGCATGCGTCGCGCATCCCCGTGCAGGGCATTCAAGGCTTGCAACTTGAATGCGTCATCCAAGGTGTCATCAGTCGAGAATTTTTCCAGCATTCTCTTCCATCCAGGCCAGAAAGACGACATCGGCTGTGTTGCACTGAACGATGTACTATTTAGCGTGAACACTGCTGAAGGATGCTTCTGCAAGACATACGGAAACCTCGCCGCCAAGCGCAGAAGATATTCCAGATCCGATGGTCCAAGTACTTCGGGATCTAGCATGCCCACCAGATCGAGCACTTCCCTTCTGAACAGAATGCCTGTCCATGTTGGCGCCATCCCACCTGTCATGGCCATGAACCCATCAGGCGGTTCAAGCAACCCTTCTCTCGCCCAATCGCGCACGCGCGCATCCCAGACAACACCCCTTTCATCGACATTCAAGGTCATACCCGCCCAGCACATGGCCTGAGGCTTCTCACTCAGCCCAGCCAGCGCATGCCGGTAGAACCCCGGCAAGAGATAGTCGTCATCGGAGAGAATGGAGAAAAATGGCGTCTCCACGCGGGACATGCCAAACAGAAAATTTGCTAAGCCTCCAATATTGGCGGGATGTTGGTGGTAAATGACGCGACTATCCTTTGCAGCCAACGTCGTAACCACATCTGCAGTCTCATCGCCCGAGGCGTTGTCGTAGACACACACCTGGAGTGACGCATCCTCTTGCTCGAGCACACTGGAAATTGCCCGACATAACAATTGTGGCCTGCGATATGTCGGGATGATGGCGGTGATAAAAGCCCCCCCCTTCAATCCTGCCTGGTTCTCGGTGATCTGCATGCCATTACGTCATCAGTGAAAGATAAATTTCGATGTGCTTGTTGACATTGACTTGACTGAACTTCGCCAGCGCAACGCTCCGCTCACCACCACTCCAAGCCTGCCGTTCAACCATAGCTACTGCACGCAACCTATACACGACTGCCGCCAGGGTCAGCTGACCAGCAGCTTTTCACGAACCTCGAGAGATCAAACACTTCGAGTTCATCGTCCGCCGTCATGCGCGTGAAATTCGATAGATAAGGGTAGGAATGATGCGTTTGAGTGGAAACATGCACGCATCAGGAACAACACGAATCAGTCTGGCCATCATGGAATCCGGCTTCTCTATCTCCAGCGTGGCGCGCAGTGCCGGGATGCAGATATTGCAATGACGGAACCCTGCCTTATCAAGCATGTGCTCCAATGACTTCATCTGCAGAGGCTCGCAATCATAAATTTCGCCTTTGCCCATGGCGCGTAGATAAGTCGTACGCCATGCGCGAGGCAACCAGCTCAAGAAAGCAAGCCTGTAGTGCGGCTCCACCAGCATCCAACGATTGGGCACCGCCAAATAGCCGACACCATCGAGTTTCATCACGCGACGGACCTCGGCAAGATGATGAGCTTGTGCTTCCGCATCACCGACGTGCTCAATAACGTGATTGGTCAGCACTATGTCAAAGCTCTCGTTCTCAAATGGTAGGCAAGTGCCTTTCACCAATTGAAATTTATAGCCATCGCAAACCAGGCGGTTGTCGCATACATCCACGGCACTCACTTCATAACGCAATATCGGATGGGTACCGAAATAATGGGCAATACCTCCCGAACCGGTTCCCACCTCCAGCAATCGAATCGGCTGTATGCGATCAGGTTGCCCAAGCAAACGTTCAATCTTGATGCCTTTCTCACGCCGAGATGGCAGGTCGAGGACGGCATGTGGCAAACGCGATGGAATATCTGCGCTCATGCACTCTCCCCTCTATCGGCGAGCACGAAGTCCGTGCCCAGCAAACAAGTAGCGATTCGTGCTCCGAACGTGCTCCAAACAAAGCCTTGTGCGAAAGCAATGCATTGAGAACGCATCGCTCCATCCGAGGCCAATGCACGAAGAATGCCATCAGCCAGCATTGCGTAATCCCCTGGTGGCGCCAGATAGCCCGACACGCCGTCCGCCACCGCATCAACCACCCCTCCCGTCGCAAACGCAATGGTTGGCAGACCATGTGCTGCAGCCTCTACAGCAACCATGCCGAAACCTTCTGGATCACCTATGATTTCTCGAACAGGAAACACGTGTATGTTCGCTAGACGATATACGACCTCAAGCTCCTGATCCGTTACACGTCCAAGGAAACGCACATTGTCCGCAACTCCTGCCTGCGCTGCTGTCGCTCGAATACTTTCTGGCGACTGCGCTTCAGCATGCAAAGCATCGACGGGCGTATCGCCTACAACCAATAAAAGGGCATTAGGATACTTCGCGACAACACGCGGTAATGCGTCGGCAACGAACTCGCTCAGCCCCTTGCGTTTGCTCAATCTTCCCACGGAAAGCAAAACAGGACGGTCGCCCAGATCATACTTGGCACGAAATTCTGCCATGTCTTTTCTATCCGGCAATTCGCACGGCATTTCAACACCTGGATGCACAATGCCAACACGCGCTTTTTCAATGCCAATTTGATCTGCAAACGCCGCAGTTGCACGACTGTTTGCGATGACACGATCCATCTGCCGCAAAGCCGGCAACCAAAAGATGCGATAAATCGGATGCGAAACAGCAAGATCAAGCCCATGCACATAGGCAGCTGTGCGTGTTCGCGCCATGCGCGAAGCCAGCCACAGTGGCAACGCTGTTAGCCCACTTCCAGCCAAGACCCAGTCAGGACGCCAACGCAAAACCTCCCGCCAAACAAACCACTGCGCACCCAGTAGAAACCTCCACAATGGGCGCAAAGGTATTTCGAGCACAGACACATTTGGTGGCGCTATTGCTGCTGCGCCCCTGGGAGCAATGACACGTACCTTCGCATATCGCGATAGTTCATCGGCCATGTGCCAGTTCAGCCGCTCCATACCACCAATTAATGGCGGCATGTTGCGCGTGACCAAAAGGATACGCGGGATACGCGGACCGGAGTTATCAGTCATGGCGCCGATAAGTCAGTGCAGTAATCTGCTCTGACACCAACCCGATCAAAAACACGATCACCGATGCACTCCAAAACAGCGTGCTGCCATTAGTCAGGCGGCCATTGTGTACGAAAGTCCAAGCGTAGTTCACGCAGCCGAGTGCGAAGAACATCGCGCTCACCGGCACAAACAACTTCAACGGCGAATACAACGTGGCGATCTTAAAGATGATGAGCAGAAAGCGAATCCCATCCTTGATTGGCTTGATGTGGCTCTTGCCCACCCGCTGCGCCGCCTTGATTGGCATATAAGCCACCGGGTAGGCACTGCGAAAGAAGGCCATGGTGCTGGTGGTGGGGTAACTGAAGCCGTTGGGCAATAAGTGCAGGAACTCGCGGAACTTGTCCGCTCGCGTAGCGCGAAAGCCTGAAGTGAGGTCGGCGACCGGGTGGCCGGTCATCCTTGAGGCCAGCCAATTGTAAAGGCTGTTGGCGATGCCGCGGCCAACGCCAGCCTGGCTGCCCCAGTCGCGGGCACCAACCACCATGTCGTAGCCCTCGTCCAGCTTAACGATCAGACGCGCCACATCAGCGGGATCGTGTTGGCCATCGCCATCCATGAAAACCAGCAGGTCGCCACTAGCCGCCCGTGCACCACGTTTGATCGCAGCACCATTACCCATGGAGTACGGCGAGGTCAGGCACTTGACACCATGGTGCGCGCAGACTTCGGCGGTCCCATCGCTAGAACCATCGTCTACCACGATGATTTCGGCAGATGGCTGCATGACGCGAAGGCGCGGTAGCAGTTCGACCAAAGCAGGCGCTTCGTTCTTGGCTGGCAAGATAATGCTGAGGCTGTTCAAACAGGTCGCTCCCCCCATGTGGCAGCCGATGATACCGCGTGACGCAGGATGCACGTACCGCGCCAAAGCCCGCTGTCGTCTGATTTCGGTAGAAATGCAGCACACATCACCCTTCTGCAGCCAACGCCACGAAGACGCGGCCGCCATGGATAACGGGGTTGCCCGGTGTAGGGACGTGCCCCGGTTTGCCCAACCGATCAGCACCGATAGCCTGCAGACCCAATGTGCGCTAAATTCGAGGCCAATCAGGGGTTTTAAGCAGGTTTCATCATGTCATCGCAACCACAGTCCACGGCACTAGGCCTGTCAGGCATGGCCCGCCGCTTGGTGGCCGAGGGTCTATTGCCCGAGGCCGATGTTCGTAAAGCCGTAGCCGATTCTAGCCAGCAGAAAAAAACACTGACTGCTTGGCTGTTGGATCAAGGCCTGATTGACAACAGTCGCCTAGCCCAAATCGCCTCGGCCGAGTTCGGCATGCCGATGATGGACGTCACTTCCCTGGCTCCTGCAAGCATGCCACTGAGCCTGATCAGCCAGGAGCTGATCAGCAAACACCAGGCGCTACCATTGTTGAAACGCGGAAAACGACTGTTCGTCGGCATTGCCGATCCCATGCAGCTGCACGCCCTGGATGAAATCAAGTTCCATTCCAATTGCATGGTGGAACCGATCCTGATCGAGCGGGCACAGCTGGCTCGGGCTATCGACAACGCCATGAACACGCTGAACAACGCCACCCCCGACCTGGGCGGCGGTGATCTCGACGAGCTGGCCCTGGAAAGCGGCAACGATGATGGCGAAAGCACAAGCGGTATTGACGCTAGCGCCAACACTGATGACACACCGGTGGTGAAGTTCGTCAACAAGATTCTGGTTGACGCCATCCGTCGCGGTGCCTCCGATATTCATTTCGAACCTTTCGAGACCCAGTACCGCGTGCGCTTGCGCATGGATGGTATGTTGCGAGCAGTGGCCAGCCCGCCCATGAAGCTATCCAACCGCATCTCATCACGCTTGAAGGTGATGGCGGGCCTGGATATTGCGGAGCGACGCGTGCCGCAGGACGGTCGCATCAAGCTGAATCTGTCCAAGAGCCACGCGATGGACTTTCGCGTCAGCACGCTACCGACATTGTTCGGCGAGAAGATCGTGCTGCGTATCCTGGATAGCTCCTCGGCCAAACTAGGTATCGACAAGCTCGGTTATGAGGAAGCTCAGAAGCAGCTATACCTTGACGCTATCCAGAAGCCTTACGGGATGGTTCTGGTCACTGGGCCGACTGGCTCAGGTAAAACTGTGTCGCTCTATACGGCACTGAACATCCTAAACACCAACGAGCGGAATATCTCCACGGTGGAAGATCCCGTGGAAATTCGTGTCGAGGGTATCAACCAGGTCCAGCAGAACGTTAAGCGCGGCATGACATTCGCTGCCGCCCTGCGCTCCTTCCTGCGTCAGGATCCGGACGTGATCATGGTGGGCGAAATCCGTGATCTGGAAACAGCGGAAATCGCAATCAAAGCCGCGCAGACCGGTCATATGGTGCTTTCCACGCTGCACACGAACGATGCGCCGCAGACCATCTCGCGCCTGATGAACATGGGCATCGCACCGTACAATATTACGTCGTCGGTAACCTTGATTATTGCTCAGCGCCTGGCACGCCGGCTGCATAGTTGTAAGAAGCAGATGGATCTGCCGCCTAAGACGCTGCTGGATGCAGGGTTCACGCAAAAAGATATCGACGAAGGAATGACGATCTACGAAGCCGGCGGTTGTCCTGAGTGTAACGAGGGTTACAAAGGACGTGTCGGCATCTACCAGGTCATGCCGATGGTCGAAGATATCCAGAAGATTGTGCTGCAAGGTGGCAATGCGCTGCAGATCGCCGAGGTTGCCCGTAGTATAGGCATCAACGACTTACGCGCGTCAGCCCTGCTCAAGGTCAAATCGGGAATGACCAGTCTCGCGGAAATTGATCGCGTGACCAAGGATTGACCAATGGGACTGACCTGTTGGACGATTTTTGTTCCGGACTTGCGCTGGAGACCACGAAAATGCCTCTTGAAGTAACGTAAGCTGCAGATTGTCCTGCCCGTAGCAGTCGCCACGGGGCCGGATCGGATCATTGGGGGAAGATACGCATGGCCACGGTTACCGCTGCCACCAAGAACACCCGACAGCAGGGCGCGCAGCGCGCCCAGATCAGCCAGATGCCAACCTACGAGTGGGTAGCACTGGATAAGCGCGGCAAACGCATGAAGGGCTCCATGCCGGCGAAGAATGCCTCGCTGGTGAAGGCTGAGCTTCGCCGCCAAGGTATGAACCCGCAGACCGTCCGCGAGCGGTCCAAGCCACTTTTCGGCTCGTCCGGCAAGGCGGTCAAACCACGCGACGTCGCCATTTTCAGCCGCCAGATTGCCACTATGATGGCATCCGGCGTGCCGATGGTGCAGGCCTTTGACATCATTACCGATGGTCAGAAGAACCCCCGTTTCAAAAACATATTGACCGATGTGAAGCAAAGCATCGAAGGCGGCTCCACGCTCCACGAAGCGCTTGGCCAGTACCCAGTGCAGTTTGATGAGCTGTATCGCAATCTGGTCCGAGCCGGTGAATCGGCGGGTGTCCTCGATACGATTCTCGATACGGTCGCTACCTACAAGGAAAAAACCGAGAGCATCAAGGGGAAAATCAAAAAGGCGCTTTTCTACCCGATCATGGTGCTAGTGGTTGCCCTTGCGGTGATCATGATCATGTTGCTGTTCGTGGTGCCCGTTTTTGCCAAGACTTTTAAAGATGCTGGTGCCCAGCTGCCTGCACCAACTCAGATGCTTGTGGACCTGTCGCAAATCATGCAGCAGTATTGGTTACTACTTCTCGTGGGTATTGCCGGCAGTATTGTCGCCCTTATCATGGCTAAGAAGCGATCGGTGAAATTCGCTCATTTCCTTGACCGCTTAGCACTGAAAATACCAGTAATGGGCAATATCTTTCGCCAGTCAGCCATCGCGCGTTTTGCACGTACGCTGGGCGTTACGTTCCGCGCCGGCGTCCCGCTGGTCGAGGCCATGGATGCTGTCGCTGGCGCAACCGGCAGCATTGTATATGCGGATGCAGTGCACCAGATGCGTGATGACGTCGCAGTGGGCCACCAGCTGCAATTGGCCATGCGACAGACAGGCCTTTTTCCAAACATGGTTACGCAGATGGTCGCGATCGGCGAAGAATCCGGCGCCTTGGACCACATGCTATTCAAATGCGCCGAATTCTACGAAGAAGAAGTGAGCAACGCCGTTGACTCGTTGGCGTCATTGCTCGAACCCTTGATGATGGTGATCCTGGGCACCTTGGTCGGCGGCATCGTGATTGCGCTGTACCTACCCATCTTCAAACTCGCCGGCACGTTCTAATCCGCTGACAACCGCGCGCCACATTCTTGCCGTCCTGCGGCGATAATGTGGCGCGTTTTCATGATCAGGATCCGGGCATGCCCGATTTGTCGTTGACAGTCTGGATAGTTATCGCTGGTGTGCTCGGCTTGGTGGTCGGCAGCTTTCTCAACGTCGTGATCCTGCGCTTGCCTGAACGCTTGGATGCTCTCTGGCGCCAGGAAGCTCGCGATGTGCTGGAGTTGGAATCATCCCCTGCGCCACTGCCGCCTGGCATTGTGCGCGAATCTTCGCATTGCCCGCATTGCAAACATTCTTTGGCGGTTTACGACAACATCCCGCTTTTTGGCTGGCTCCTGCTGCGCGGGCGCTGCCGTTATTGCCACGCGCCCATATCGATCCAGTATCCGCTGGTGGAGCTGCTTACCGCTGTTCTGAGTGCCGTTGTTGTCTGGAAGTTCGGCCCAAACGGGGCCGCGCTGGCGGGGCTCTTTCTTACGTGGGCGCTGATTGCGTTGTCGGGTATCGATCTTCGAACCCAATTGCTGCCCGACCAGATCACGCTGCCTTTGCTATGGGCGGGTTTACTGCTTAGCCTCGGCCATCTTTTTGTTGAGCCAAAGAGTGCCCTCCTAGGCGCGGCGATTGGCTATCTCAGCCTGTGGAGCGTGTACTGGCTGTTCAAGTTGCTGACGGGCAAGGAAGGCATGGGCTTTGGCGATTTCAAATTGCTTGCCGCGCTCGGCGCATGGATGGGACCGATTGCGTTGCTGCCAGTGATCTTGCTCTCTTCGTTTGTGGGCGCGCTGATCGGCGGCGCAATGATCGCGTTACGGAAACATGCGCGCGACGTACCGATGCCCTTCGGCCCATTCATTGCGATAGCTGGATGGGTGTGGTTTATCTCAGGCGACCATCTGTTGCACGCCTATCTGGGCCTGACTGGAATGGGATAAGCGCGACCATGCCGTTCACAGTATCTCTTACGGGCGGCATCGCCTCTGGCAAAAGCGTGGTGGAGCAACGCTTCAAAGCACTGGGCGTGCATGTCTACGACGCGGATCACGCAGCACGCGTTGTGGTGGAACCCGGTAGCGACGGATTGGCAGCGATAGTCACTGCTTTCGGCGACGAGGTGTTGGATTCCCACGGACGCCTCAATCGCCCCGCCATGCGTCAACGCATTTTTGCCGATCCCGCCGCCCGCAAGACGCTGGAAGCCATCGTGCACCCCCGCATCCGACAGTGGATGCTTGAGCATGCACAGGCCGACGAAGGGCCCTACGTTGTACTGGCGATCCCTTTGTTGACAGAAAACATCGGCCATTACCGCTGGGTGGATCGGATCCTCGTCGTGGATGTCCCTGAAGCGACCCAGATTCGCCGGTTGGTAGGGCGCGATGGCATCGACGAGGCCCTTGCCACCCGCATCCTGGCCAGCCAGGCGTCCCGCGAGAGCCGCCTGGCGCTGGCCGACGATGTGATCGACAACAATGGCCCGGAGGCTGCCCTGGACGCCCAGGTCCTCGCGCTGCATCGGAATTACCTCGCATTGGCCGCCGCAAGGCGCTGAATGCGCCCGGTTCGGCCCGCGGTTACGTAAATCCTTCAAACGGTTAAACTTGGGGGTTCCCGCCACCCTCGTGCGAATCTTGACCTGATGTCTACCGAATCCGCTGCCGCCAAGCCTGCCGATACCCCCGAGACCGACGCGCCGCGCGATTTCATCCGCCAGATCGTTCGCGAGGACTTGGCCCGGGGCAAGCACACCGCAATCCGCACGCGCTTCCCGCCGGAACCTAACGGCTACCTGCATATCGGCCATGCCAAGGCGATCTGCCTGGATTTCGGCATCGCCCGGGAATTCGCGGGCTGGTGCAACCTGCGCCTGGACGATACAAACCCCGGTAAGGAAGACCCGGAGTTCGTCGAGGGCATCAAGGACGACGTCCGCTGGTTGGGCTACGAGTGGCATGACTTGCGCCACGCGTCGGACTATTTCGAGGTGCTCTACCGTGCCGCGATCAAGCTGATCGAGGACGGGCACGCCTACGTGGACGATCTCACTGCCGAGCAGTTGCGCGAATACCGCGGCACGCTCACCGAGCCGGGCCGCAATTCGCCGTTCCGCGATCGCAGCGTCGAGGAGAACCTGGATCTCTTCCGCCGCATGCGCGCGGGCGAGTTCGCCGACGGCAGCAAGACGTTGCGCGCGAAGATCGACATGACGTCGGGCAACATGAACATGCGCGACCCGGCGATCTACCGCATCCGCAAGGTTACTCACCAGAAAACCGGCGACGCGTGGCCGATTTACCCGATGTACGACTACGCGCATTGCCTGTCCGATGCACTGGAAGGCATCACCCATTCGCTGTGCACGTTGGAGTTCGAAGATCACCGTCCGCTCTACGACTGGTTTGTGGACAAGGTGGATCTGCTCAACCATCCGGAACTATGGCAGCACATGCGCGACGCCGGCTTCCGCACCGAGCCGGCCAAGCCGCGCCAGATCGAGTTCTCGCGCCTCAACCTTACCTACTCCATCACCAGCAAGCGCAAGCTCGCGCAGTTGGTGACCGAAGGGCTGGTCGATGGTTGGGACGATCCGCGCATGAACACCCTGCGCGGCCTGCGTCGCCGTGGCTTTACGCCGGGCGGCATCCGCCTGCTGATCGAGCGCCTGGGCGTAAGCAAGCAGAACAGCGTGATCGATTACGTGATCTTCGAGAACTGCATCCGTGAGGATCTCGACGCCAGCGCAGCGCGGCGTATGGCGGTCATCGACCCGCTGAAGCTGGTGATCACCAACCTTCCCGAAGGCCATGAGGAAACGCTGACCTTCTCCAATCATCCCAAGGACGAAAGCGCCGGCACCCGGCATGTGCCGTTCTCGCGCGAGCTGTGGATCGAGCGCGAGGATTTCGCCGAAGTACCGCCGAAGGGCTTCCATCGCCTCAAGCCCGATGGCGAAGTACGCCTGCGTGGCGTTGGCATCGTCAAATGCGAGCACATCGTCAAGGACGCCGACGGCAACGTGACCGAAGTGCACTGCTCGCTCGATCCCGAATCCCGCTCAGGCATGCCTGGCGCCGACCGCAAGGTAAAGGGCACCATTCACTGGGTCAGCGCCAAGCATGGCGTGGCCACCGAGATCCGTCTGTACGACCGCCTGTTCAACGTGCCGACCCCGGACGACGAGAGCGACGGCAAGAGTTGGATCGAACACATCAATCCGGATGCCAAACGCATCGTGCGCGGCTGGCTGGAGCCTGCAGCTGCCAATGCCGCGCCGGAGCAGCGCTACCAGTTCGAACGCCTGGGCTATTTCGTTGCCGACCGCGTCGACCACCGCGCTGAGGCGCCTGTGTTCAACCGCACCGTGACCTTGCGTGACACCTGGGCGAAACAGGCTTAGCGCACGATGCTACCGTTGCAGATCCACCTCACCCTTCCGCCCTGGATTGAGGACGTTGCCGATGCGAGCCGTCGCTATGTTACCGATGAGGAGCGCGTTGGACTGGCGATCGAGTTGTCGCGTCACAACATCCAGTACGGCAGCGGCGGCCCGTTCGGCGCTGCGGTGTTCGATGAGCACGGCCGCTTGATCTCTGCCGCCGCCAATCGCGTGGTCGCACAGACCTGCTCCGTCGCCCACGCAGAAATGCTCGCCTATATGGTCGCGCAGCAGCGCCTGGCCAGTTACCGCCTGAACGAACAAGGCGGCCATTACACCCTCGCCACCAGTGCGCAGCCCTGTTGTCAGTGCTACGGCGCCACGGTGTGGGCGGGAATCGACACTCTACTGATCGGCGCTCGTGCCGAAGACGTGGAAGAACTCACTGAATTCGACGAAGGCCCACTTCCCGCCGACTGGCCAGGGGAACTGGAACGACGCGGCATTTCGGTACGACGCGACATCCTGCGCGAGCAGGCGCGCGCCGTGCTGGCTGCTTACGGCGCCACGGGGGAGAGCTATTGAACCGCCTGCGCGCTGCCCTTCCGCTTCTCCTGCTCATCATCGCGGGAATCGTGCTGGTCTCCTCGGGCGTCTTTGATCGCTTTCATCCTGAACGTCTGGTCGCACACCAGCAGCAAGTCCACGCGTACATCCAAGACAACCCCTGGATGAGCCGCCTTGTCTTCATTGGCCTGCTGACCATGGCGACATGCACCGGCATCCCGCTCACGATTGTCTTGATCCTGGCCGGAGGACTCGCCTTCGGTATCGTCGAAGGTACGACGTATTCCTCGATCGGGCTTACGCTAGGTTCGCTGATCCTGTTTCTCGCCAGCCGCTATGCCTTCGGCGAAGGCAGCAAGCATCCGCCGGCGATTGCGGAAAAACTTCATCATGGTTTCGAACGCCACCCGGTGAGTTACACGCTCTTCCTGCGACTGGTGCCCGTCGCTCCGTTTGGCTTGTTGACCGTCGCGCTTGCATGGCTACGCTGCCCGCTCTGGTTGTTCATCGGCGCAACGTGGTTCGGTGGCACCGTGATGTTGTCGTTCGAGACATCGATAGGTGCCGGCTTGGGGCATGCGCTCAGTCACGGGCAGCGGCTGAGTGTCGACCTGTTCTTCGATCCCGGAGTGATCGGACCACTCGGCGCGCTGGCGTTGCTGTCGCTGGTGCCATTGCTGATCGATCTTGTGCGCACAAAGCGACACGCCGCAGCGGAAGGCGCACAAGAAAAACCGCACTCGCATTGAATCTGGTGCGGCGCGGCATCCTAGTCACTGCCGGTTTTCGGAAGTAAGAACTCGGATTGCATCAAGCTTTTTTGAAAGCAACAACGCCAGCATGAACATGCTGATGGCCTCGCGCCAATAATGTTCGATACAGCTCATTAAGCAATCAATGTTGGCAATGCAGCAAAAAGTGGCGAGCCAAGACACATGGCATATCTGACATATTTTTTGCGTTGCGGCATGACGTTCCGCTAGCTCGTTTACGCTGGCCGCGACTCACTACTTCTTCTTATTCGCAAACAGCTCGATGCCATTCTTGCCAGTGGCGTGCTTCTCCGTTAGCTTAATGGTAGCGCTAACACAATTAGCCACGAGATACGTATGAGCCTTGTTGCGGGACTCGATGTAGGTACTCACAGCATCAAACTGGCCGCCTACGATCTTGCGGCATATCGAGTCGTCGTCACGTATGACCAGTCGCCGGAACCGTATGCGAGAAACACGCGTCAGAAACCTGGAACAGATGGACGGCTAGTTGGATACACAGCGATGTCCTCATCCATCAACGACATGCCGCAATGACGATCAACGCAACGCAGGGTGCAGCGTCAGGCCTTTGGTTTCGCCGCGAATGTCGCAGCTGGCGCAGCAACCGAATCGCGCTTGATCAATTGATGCGCGACCACTTGATCGACCACCACCCTGGGCTCGCTTTCTTTACGGCGAATCATGCGCAACAGGATATCGATGGCCGAGTCCGCCATCGTCGAAATCGGCTGCCGTATCGTGGTGAGCTCCGGCCACACCGTGGTGGCTGCCGAGGTATCGTCGAAGCCAACGATGGACAGATCGCGCGGTACATCCAGCCCACGCCGATGCGCGACGGAGATTGCCGCAGCCGCCATGTCATCGTTGCTCGCGAAAATCGCGGTCGGAGGCTTGCGCAAGCCAAGCAGCTTTTCCACCGCCGGAAGCGCGGAACGATAAGTGAAGTGACCTTGTTGGACCAGGGCGGAATCCATCGCAATACCCGCATCTTTGAGCGCGGACTGGTATCCCTCGAAGCGGCGCGTACTGGCCGTCTGGTTCGGATGCCCTTTGATGCAGCCGATGCGCGTATGCCCCATCTGGATGAGATATTCGACGATTTCCTTGCTGGCAAGAAAATCGTCAACGCGTACACTGGAAATGTCGTGATTGAAACGTCCCGACGCAATCGCCACCACCGGAACCCCTGCACCGACCAGCTCCTCGATGACCGTCTTCGATTCGCACAGAGGCGGCGGCAAGATCACACCGGACACGCTTCGGGCAAGCGCACCAGCCGCCTTGCGTTCGGCGGCGGCATCGAGTTCATCCCAGTCGTCAATGATCAGTTGCGCCGCCGCACGGGCTGCGCCATGCAAGGCACCGAGCAGCAACTCCCGCAGGTACGCAGCACTGGGGTTGGTATAGATCAAAGCGATGCGCGCATCTTGCGCCGTAGCCAGGGAGCTGGCCGCAAGATTCGGGATATAGCCCAACTCGCGTACCGCTTGCATGACGCGCTCGCGAGTCGAGTCACGCACCTTGGTGTGTCCGTTGACGACGCGCGAAACCGTCATCGACGACACTTTGGCCAGAGCCGCCACTTCGTCAATCGTGACAGCAAATCCCTTGCGGCGAACCGATTTCTTGCTCGTCTTTTTCAATGCCGTTTCCCTTCAAGCGAGCCCGTGCTGGCATGTGCTACGTCGTCGTTGACGTGGAAATCGCCATCCATCGTGACGCTGAGCTCGATATGAAAACATTTTTACATATGTTAGCGGTAACGGCCTCTAGCGACGACAGCACGATTCTCGACAGGCCCCGTAACCATCCGTGGCTATCCCGGGCTTTCGCGGTCGCCATGCTGATATTAGCTACAGCCCTGTTCATCGCCCCCGCACGAGCCGAAGACGGCTACGATCTTTGGCTGCGTTATCACGCATTAACAGCCGAGCAGGTGAATGTCTACCGTGGCCATGCGTCGCAATTGATCGTCGGCTCTGCCACAACCACACAAACTGTCACACGCGAGGAATTGCAACGCGGTCTGGATGGATTGCTCGGGCAAGCTCCGCCACTCTCGGATACCGTCACGCGTGATGGCGCGATCATCGTCGGCACTTCCCTGTCTTCGCCGCTCATCGCAGGCCTGCGGCTAGATGCAGAGACTCTCGCGAAGGACGGCTATGCGATCCGAAGCGTGGTCGTGAATGGTCACGCCGCCACCGCCATCGTCGGCAACGATGATATCGGCGCGCTGTATGGTGCGTTCCATTTTCTACGCCTACTGCAGACGAATCAGCCCATCGACCATCTCGACCTGCGGGACTCGCCACGCGTAAAACTGCGCGTGCTCGATCATTGGGACAATCTCGATGGCAGTGTCGAACGTGGTTACGCCGGCACGTCGATCTTCGATTGGTTCAAGCTCCCCGATTGGCTCGCCCCGCGTTATACCGACTATGCACGTGCCAATGCATCGATAGGCATCAATGGCGTGGTGCTTAACAATGTCAACGCCACCCCTCTGATTCTTACGTCCGTGTATCTGGACAAGGTCGCGGCACTCGCCAACGTGTTTCGACCCTACGGCATTCGCGTCTACCTCAGCGCTCGCTTCAGCGCGCCCATCGAAATAGGTGGATTGAAGACTGCCGATCCGCTCGATCCGCAAGTACAACGATGGTGGCGCGCGAAAGCCGACGAGATCTACAAACTGATTCCGGACTTCGGCGGCTTCCTCGTCAAAGCCAACTCCGAGGGCCAACCAGGCCCACAGGATTACGGACGCACGCATGCCGATGGCGCAAATATGCTGGCCGATGCACTCGCGCCGCATGGCGGCGTCGTGATGTGGCGGGCATTCGTTTATTCGCAGTCCGCATCGACAGATCGCGCCAAACAGGCTTACGACGAGTTCAAGCCTCTCGACGGTCACTTCCACGCCAACGTGTTGCTGCAGGTCAAGAACGGTCCCATTGATTTTCAACCGAGAGAACCCTTCAACCCGCTGTTTGGCGCCATGCCAAAAACACCCCTGATGATGGAACTCCAGATCACCAAGGAATACCTGGGCTTCGCCACGCATCTGGTTTATCTAGGGCCGCTGTACGAAGAGGTGCTGTCAGCTGACACGATGGCGCACGGCAAGGGCTCCACCGTCGCGAAAGTGATCGACGGCACGCTGGATGACCACACGTTAACGGGCATCGCCGGCGTCGCAAACACCGGCACCGATCAAAACTGGAGCGGCTCGGTTTTCAATCAGGCCAACTGGTACGTATTCGGCCGGCTGGCGTGGAACCCCGAGCTGTCATCGCGCACCATCGCCGACGAATGGGTACGCATGACATTCACTAACAACAATGCATTCGTTAAACCCGTAGTCGACATGATGATGGGCTCGCGCGAAGCAGCGGTCGATTACATGACGCCGCTTGGCCTGCACCATCTGATGGGTCCCGGGCATCACTATGGGCCGGCGCCCTGGGACGCAAGCGAATCGCGCCCCGATTGGCGGCCCGTTTACTACCATCGCGCCGACAGCGAAGGCATCGGTTTTGATCGAAGCCGCAGCGGTAGCGATGCCGTCGATCAATACGCGCCACCAATCGCTGCGCAATTGAAC
>CAJCJD010000216.1 GCA_903970555.1 Vulcanimicrobiota bacterium | reverse complement strand
GCCGCAGGCGATGAATACATGGCTGATGGCATGCAACGCCAGCACTGCGCCAAGGGCTGGCCCGGCTACGCGCCCGGCGTTCGAGGCCGTTGACGCCCACGCGAAGTAGCGACGCATGTGTGCCGGCTCGACGCTATCCGCAATCACCGTGGAGATCGTGGGATGCAGCACGCTCTCGAAGACGCCAATGAACAGCAGCGCAGCCGCGATGCCGATCACGCCGTGCATAAGATGCAGGGCCAGAAAGCCGATGCCCACGCCAGCCGTGGAAAGCAGGAGCACCGGTCGTCGCCCGAGTCTGTCGGCGATGCCACCTAGCCAGGGGGTGGCCAATAACTCCCCGCCTGCGTAAAAGCCAAGTAGCAGGCCGATGTACGGGGTGGCAATGCCTGCTTCTCTCTGTGCCCAGAGAGCGAAGAACGGCAGCATGGCGCCATCGGCAAAGCCGACGAAAAAGAACAGGAACACCGCGACGATCGCTGGCGATGCGCGGAATGGAAGCATTGGGTTACGTAAGGAATGAAGCGTTTTCATGAGTCGAACCTGCGCAGCGGAAACCATGCACGTGGCATGGCGTTCCTGGTTGCGCGTTGGTTGACGTAAACGCTTACGGAAGCTCGAGCGAGCGACGGCGTCAAGTTATCATGCTCACGGGGAATAATGAAAGTCCCCTTGCTAGGAGTTATGGCCATGCCGGTATTCCGATGTACGAAAAGCCTGCTTAAGTCCATGAAGGTCAAGCCTGTTGCGTTGGACGACAGGTTAATAAGCCCTCTCGGAGACTGGACCGCGAAGCTTGTTCGCGTCGGGCGTGCTAATTTCGTAGTGGCGGTGAGTGAGCCAACAAGGCTTGGCGTGGTCATCGCCGCAGCACCGTTCGCGAGCATCACGGAGCGCTTTGCTGAAACTCTGCTTAGACTGCTGCTGGAGATTGGTATCTTGTCCGAGGATGCAGAGCGCGAGGCGACAGCCATGGCTACGGCCCCGATTGCAGCGAGCAACTCGAGATCGGTGCTGGGTACGCTAAATGATTACGCACGGCACGTGGATAGTGAGGCTCGCAGAGGAGAGCAGTGCACCGGACGTCTCGCCCACCTGCACCTTGCATGGTTTCCGGTGCTTACTCCAGCAGGGCCGCCGCCTATTGATCGCGCGCGCGCGGCGTTTGGACTTCCACCCGCGGACTACCCGGATGAGTTGCGGTTATTTTAGACAATGCAGAACCTCTACGACGAATGGACGCGCCACGGTGCCGGACGCCGCGGCTTACGCATCCTCATCGTGTTGGCGATGGTGCTTCTCGTGGCAAGTCCGATCACGTTCTCGCTTGTCACTTACATCGATTACGTTGGTGTTGATCTTCTCTTGCTGCTTCTGGAGGCGCAGATAGCCTTCGGCGCAGCGTTGCTTTACCAGAAGGTCTGGCGCCCGTTACTGCGTCAACGCCACACATGACTGGTGGCATGGGGCTGGTTATCGGTTGAAGCGCACAATCGAGGTTTGCTTATGGAGCTTCCATGAAACACGCCACCCTCGCAGCCTGCGCCGCGCTCATCGCATTCAATGCCATGGCGCCCGCGCACGCTGCCACCGACCGCACCTACGACAAGAACGGTTACCAGCTGGTATTCAAGGACCTCAGCAAGACGGCCGACCAGCACGTCGTGGACAAGCTGGTGGATACGTACTTCGTGGTGTATCCGAAGCTTGCGCACGACTTCAACCCGAAGGTCACGCACCACGTAACGTTCGTGATCGATCCGGCCTACGACGGCGTGGCAGCCACGGATAACGCACGCACCGTGTTCAATCCGCAGTGGTTCGTGAAGCATCCCGGCGATACCGACGTGGTGACGCACGAAGTGATGCATATCGTGCAGGACTACGGCCACAAAGACACGCCGGGCTGGTTGGTAGAGGGTATTGCCGACTATGTGCGCTACAAGTACGGCCTCAACAACGCGGCGGCGAAGTGGGCGTTGCCCGATTACAAGCCGACGCAGAAGGTCACCGATGCGTATCGTGTCACCGCCCGTTTCCTTGCCTGGCTGGAAGCACATGGCCATGCCGGTATCGTGGTGAAGCTCGATGCGCAGCTGCGCGACGGTACGTATACCGATGCAAGCTGGACAGCCTTGGCCGGGAAGCCCGTGGACGCGCTGTGGGCAGACTATGCCGCGTCACCGGCGCTCTGATCGGCCCATTTATTCGGCGGCGTCGGGAATTCGCTCGTGCGCCGTTTCCACGCCGTCTATCAATTCTTTCTTGCCGAAGGGTTTCTCGGCAAAGGCGATCCGGTGTTTCAGGTCGGGCGGCACCGGGTTGTCGGGTGTACTCGTAATCAGTACCGGTACGTAAGGCGCGCGGGCAATCGTGGTGCGCACGTATGCATAGGGGGTGGGCTCCTTGCCGAAACCCGCGTCGCAGACAAGTAGGTCCGGCTCGCCGATGGCCTCGATGATGGCCGCGGCTTTTTTCTCGTCGGGAACGATGATGGCGTCGTATCCGAGTACTTCCAGCGTATCGGCAATGGCCTCGCCAAGCGGCTCACTGGCTTCGGCCACGATGGCCGTGGGTGTAGTGGACATGGATATGTGCCTTAGCCTAGCGACGTAAACGCGCCGGTGTGCCGCCCGGTAGGCGACGTGTCCAGAATACTCCTAGGTCTTAAACAAACGTTCCGTTTTCCGGCCGGTAATCACTGATCGAAACACCTGTTTTGTTCAGCACGATATGCTGGAAGCCGGCCGAATCCTCGAGCGCCATCAGATGGCTGGCGTCAGGCATGACGGTGAGGCTGGCGGCGAGGCTGCGGAAGGTCGGCGCGACCTCGCTGATGCTCTGCGAGCGGCCGCCCATCACCAGATGCACGGGGCAGCTGGCCATCACGCGCGCCACGGCCTGTTTGTAGCGCGGCGTGGATGTTTCCGCCACGATCGAGCGGCTCATCGCCTGGATCGTCGTCGGAGGCTGGTTTTGCAGCGCTTCGCGTACGCGTTGCACATTGGCGGGGTTGACCTTCAGCCGCTCCAGCGCCATCCATT
>CAJCJD010000215.1 GCA_903970555.1 Vulcanimicrobiota bacterium | reverse complement strand
TGACATGGCTCGCACCGTTGCCCGTGCTATGGCTCGCACCACGGGTTCGAGCGCGCTCGGGCGCTTTGTCGGCTTTTGTGGCGTATACCGCAGGCTCGCTCAGCGCCTGGACGTATCTCCACACGTATATCGGCCTTCCTTGGCTTTTCGATGTGTATGCGATGAGCGTATCGGGCGTCATGTTGATGCTGTGCGTGCTGCTGTATCTGCGGTTGCTGCTGCGCGGTCATACGCTGGCCGCCGCATTGGCGGTGCCGACGATGTGGGTCGCCCTCGAATACGTCACTAATCTGCTTTCACCGCACGGCACGTTAACCAATCTCAGCTATACGCAGATGGATGCGCTGGCCGTCATTCAAATTGCGGCGATAACTGGCATTTGGGGCATTGGTTTTCTGTTGCTGCTAGTGCCCACGGCCATCGCGTTGCAAGCGACGTCGCAGGCTTCTAGACGCAGCCGTGTCACGGTGGCCGTGCTCACAGCTATTTTGCTGGCCGGCACTGTGGCGTATGGCGGCTGGCGGCTTCAGGCTCCGGCGACCGGAACGATGCGCATTGGCCTGGTATCGCTGCAAAGGCCGACCCAGGCTGCATTGAGCGAGCCGCAGGGGCAAGTTCTCGAAGCACGTTACATGGAAGCATTTGGTCGTCTTGCCAACGATGGCGCACATATCGTGCTGGCTCCAGAAGGGACATTCGCCACCGCGGATACGACCATTCCCGCATTTTCCCAAATGTCGAAACAGCGCGATCTGATCGTAGGTTCCGGCGTTGACTTCCACGGCGATGCGCAGGGGCGTCGCAACATGCTGATGGTGTTTCAACCTGGCGCCACGTCCGTGGCCACCTACAACAAACACCATTTGCTCCCCGGTATGGATCCTTTTGTACCGGGCGACAACTACACCATGCTGCAAGGCGACCCGCGCATCGGATTG
This sequence comes from Vulcanimicrobiota bacterium, assembly GCA_903970555.1. Classification (GTDB taxonomy): domain Bacteria; phylum Pseudomonadota; class Gammaproteobacteria; order Xanthomonadales; family Rhodanobacteraceae; genus Dyella_B. The sequence continues at coordinate 1,619 of CAJCJD010000215.1, read as the reverse complement.
GCGATCTGCAAGGACATGGATTTCCATGACATTGGCGACGCTTATGCCGCGCGCCACGCGCAACTGTTGCTGGTGCCTGCTTCGGATTTTACCGTCGACGGCTGGTTCCACAGTCGCATTGCGATAATGCGCGGCGTGGAAAGCGGCTTCGCCGTCGCGCGCGCCGCGCATGCCGGCCGGCTCACGCTCAGCGACGACCGCGGTCGTGTCGTGGCGGAAGCTTCCAGCGAAGCTGGCGATGCCGAATTGGTGGGCGATCTTCCGCTGCGCGAAACGCACACGTTCTATGCGCAATGGGGAGACTGGTTCGCATGGTTGGACTTGATCGCGCTGACGGCATGGCTGGTATTGGCTTTCGTTCCACGCAAAGTGCTGGTAGAAAATCCCGTTCAAACGCATCCGTCTCGCGCTTGAACGAGTCAGAGTCGGCACTGGCTCGGGATTCAAACATCGGACCAATTTTTGCGAAAGCGTTGGTCACACGAAAGATCGGGATGCGCACAACGCGCATCCCGATCCAGTCGTTCACTTCTTCGTGCCGGTCGTCGATGTTGCCGCGCACACCGGCGTCGGCAACGCCGCGCTGATCGCGCTAATGTCGAAATGGAGCGGCTCCAAGGCAACCGCACCACTACTATCCTGAAGACTCTCGCGTAGGGGTTTCTCATGGCAAAGCTTGTGTTCGGACTGTCACAATCCCTGGATGGCTATGTCGACCATCAGAAATTAGGGCCTCCCGGGCCATTGGTCTCTCGCCATTTCATAGAGCACGTGCGCGGCCTGACGGGCCTGGTGTACGGACGCCTCACGTACGAGATCATGCGTTATTGGGACGAGGACCAACCTGATTGGGACGCGCAGGATCACGACTTTGCGGCGTTGTGGCGAAGCCAACCGAAGTGGGTCGTGTCGCGCTCGCTGAAATCAGTCGGCCCCAACGCCATCCTTGTTGCCGATGACATCGAGGCGGCGATACGAAGACTGAAAGCCGAGCACTCCGGGGAGATCGATGTCGCCGGCCCAGACCTGGCGCAAAGCCTGACCGACCTTGGTCTTATCGACGAGTATCGACTCTATCTCCGCCCCGTCGTGCTTGGTCACGGCAAGCCATTCTTCACGGGCCCGCGGCCGCCGCTGCACCTGGTGGCCAGCGATTTAATCGGCGAGGACGTGATCAGGTTGACATACGCTCCTGCTTAATGGCGCAACGCGCCCGACGGATGACGCCGACGCATCGGGTACCAAAATGATTCGTTCGCTGTTCGTCGACACGAGTTCCATCGCCTTTAAACATCGCTCGTGTCGTAAATCCGTTAATGCTGCTTCTTGAACAGGTCCTGGAAGATGAGTGGTCCCCAGACGCGGCCCCGTGCGTGCACCAGCAAGCCGCCCTCGTTCAGCTTTCCGAGAGTGACGGGGGCGAATCCAAGTCTCTTCGCCAGCTCCGCGACGGGGGCGATGGCGTCCTGATCATCGCTCGACAAAAAGATGACGCGATGGCCTCCCTCAACAACCGGATCGCCAGCGAATGTAGCCGCACCCAGGTGGTTAAAACCTTTCACGACCTTAGCGCCGGTGAAGGACTTCGCAACGAAGGCGGAGGACAGGAGACCGTCCAG
>CAJCJD010000214.1 GCA_903970555.1 Vulcanimicrobiota bacterium | reverse complement strand
GGATTCGCAACGCGTCCGCCATGCTGGTGGATACGCGCGATATGGGCATCAAGGCGATGATCGGTTCGGCCGATTATCGCGATGCATCCATCCATGGGCAGGTGAATGGCACGCTTGCCAAACGGTCTCCCGGGTCGACGTTAAAACCCTTTATTTACGCGTTGGGTTTCGATCAAGGTGTATTGCAGCCGCAGACCGTATTGCGGGATGTGCCGACGGCCTTTGGTCCCTATACGCCTGAAAATTTCGATGGAAACTTCCTCGGCCCGATCACCGCCACGCAGGCCTTGATTCGCAGCCGGAATATTCCGGCGGTATGGGTGGCATCGCAACTTCATCAACCCAACCTCTACGATTTTCTGCAGCAGGCTGGCATCAGCCGCATGGCCAGCGAACAGCATTACGGGCTCTCGTTGGTGCTGGGTGGCGGCGAGGTCAGCATGCAGGAGCTTGCCGGGCTCTACGCAATGCTCGCCAACCAAGGTGTTTTGCGGCCCTTGCGCCTGAACGCTGCAGATCCCCACGTCGAAGGCACACGTTTGTTGAGCGATGAAGCCAGCTTCATGGTGATGGATATTCTGCGGCAGAATCCACGCCCGGATGACGCCGTGGGCATGCAGCCGATGCGCATGCCGGTGTACTGGAAAACCGGCACCTCATGGGCTTTCCGCGATGCCTGGACAGCAGGCAGCTTTGGGCCTTACGTGTTGGTGGTATGGGTCGGCAATTTCGACGGCAACGGCAATCCGGCGTTCGTTGGCGTCGATGCAGCCGCACCGTTGTTCTTCCAGATCATCGATGCCTTGCGTGCCGAACATGTGCCAATGGACGAACCTATTCGACATATGCCGGCCAACCTGAAGCGCGTGCAGATATGTCTGGCTAGCGGCAACCTTCCCACGGAATGGTGTCCGCAGAAAGGCATGACATGGTTCATCCCTGGCAAGTCGCCCATTCGCGTCGACGATATTTACCGACCAGTGGTTATGGACGACGTCACAGGTAACGCTGCATGTCCGCCTTTTGACGGTAAGCGCACGCATGTCGAAGTGTTCGAGTTCTGGCCTTCTGACCTGCAGCGCGTATTCGAGCAGGCTGGCATGCCCCGACGGCGTCCCCCGACAAACCCTGCGTGCAACAGCACTGAACGCATCGATGGGATGCCGCCACGCGTTACCTCGCCATTGCGCGGCAGTACGTACACGCTACGTCTGAAGCAGCTGAGCGAGGAGCGCATACCCTTCACCGCAACCAGCGACGCGGACGTGCATGCCCTGTATTGGTTTGTCGACGATGCCTATGTCGGCCGTAGCGCGCCGGGCGAGTTGCTGTATTGGCAGCCGCATGGCGCGGGTCAGTACACTATTCGCGTGGTCGACGACCACGGCCGTGCTGACCAACGGCTGATGGACGTGACCTTGGTTGAATGACCCGAATCGCCGATCCGCGTTATGCTCGGGCGCCGAGCCGCCCCGGGTTATCCGCTCCAAGGCATGAAGCAATCACCGATCCCATCCTATTACCGTGCCACGGCCACGCCGTACGAACGCCATGCGCCGTTGCAGGGGCGGCAGGAAGCGCGTGTGGCCATCATCGGTGGCGGTTTTGCTGGGCTGAATACGGCCTTGGGGCTGGCCGAGCGTGGTGTGCGCGACGTGGTTGTGCTGGAGCGTGAGCAGATCGGTTTTGGCGCATCTGGCCGCAATGGCGGATTCGTATTCGGCGGATATTCACTAGGCGAAGAAGCGTTGCGCAGTCAGCTGGGTGAGCAGCGTGCGCAAGATATTTTCAAGTTGACCACGGCAGCGGTCCAGCGCATACGCGAACGTGTCGCACGCTACGCTATTCCCTGCGATGCGGTGGATCAAGGCGTGATATGGGTCAACTGGTTCCGCGATCCGGGAGTGCTGCGCAAGCGTCAGCGTTTGTTGGCAGACCACTACGGCGTGCACTGGGATTGGCTGCCGCAAGAAGAGCTGCGCGAACTCGTTCGCAGCGAGCGTTACTACGACGGTCTTTATGAGCGCAATGCGCTGCATTTGCATCCGCTGAATTACGCCATCGGGCTTGCGTCGGCTGCGATGGAACAGGGCGTGCGCATTCATGAAGACAGCGATGTCTGGCGCTTGCGTCGGGAAAATCGTCATTGGCTGATAAGCACACCGCAGGGCGAATTGCAGGCCGAGCATGTGGTGCTTGCTTGCGGGGGCTACCTCGCTGGCCTGCGTCGGCAGATCGATCGCGCCATCTTGCCGATCGCCACGTATGTGATGGTGACCGAGCCGCTCGGCGAACGACTCGATGATTGTCTGCAAACACGTGCGGCTGTCTACGACACACGCTTTGCTTTCGACTATTACCGCGCATTGCCGGACAAACGACTTTTGTGGGGCGGCCGGATCTCCATCCGCAATCGCTCGCCGTCCGCTGTGCAGCAGTTGCTGACACGGGACATGCTGCGTGTTTTCCCAGCTTTGAAAGGTGCGCGTATTGAGTACGCCTGGTCGGGGTTGATGAGTTATGCACGCCACCAGATGCCTCAGATCGGCAGCGACGGCGAAGGCCTGTGGTGGGCGCAGGCATTTGGCGGCCACGGGCTGGCCCCGACTTGCGCAGCGGGTGAGCTACTGGCTGCGGCTATCGCCGAGGGCGATGCGAGCTGGAAGCAATTTGCCGACTACGGCCTCGCGAGCACCTTCAAGCCATTTGGTTTCGTGGGCGCGCAGGCCAACTACTGGTGGCAGGAATTCAACGATTGGTTCAAGACGAGTCTGGAAGGATGAGCGAGCAAGCGACGATTGTTGAAGAAATCAGTTGGGCTGACTTCGAAAAAGTCTTGATCGTCGCCGGCACGGTGACGCGCTTGGAACCTTTTCCCGAAGCACGCAAGCCTGCCTGGAAGGTGTGGGTGGATTTCGGTCCATACGGCGAACGCAAGACGAGCGCACAGATCGCTTCTTTGTACACGCCCGAATCCTTGATCGGCCGGCAAATCGTCGGTGTGATCAATTTCCCCGAAAAGCAGGTCGGCCCGTTTCGTTCGCAGTTCCTGCTAACGGGATTTCACACCGAGCAAGGCGTTGTCATTACCGCGATCGAGCGCCCGGTGCCGAATGGCGCGCGACTCGCTTGAAATGAGAATGACGCTGCAGGCTTAAGCGCGCTCCCGATCCAGCCATACGCCGAGCCCCTGCGCATTGAGTTCGATATCCATGCCCAGCCAATGCAGCAATGCATCGCGATCGCCTCGCCAACCGTGTTCGGCGGTACGAGCCGCGTAAAGCTCTGTCAATTCCTTCGTCAGCTGAGCATGACGTTCCGGCAGTTCGGCGCAATGCAGAGCGACGGCAACCATCGCATCGATCATCTCATGTAGCTTGATTGCCAGCTGTTCGACCTGTTCGACACGACCATAGTGGGTGAGATACATCGCCTTCGGCTTCAGTGCGAGGAGTCGATTGATCGAGGCGTGTAATGCATCCGGATCGAATTGCACCGGCGTCGTCGTGGGCATGATGAAAGGCCCTTTGTCGGTATCGAATTCGCGATAGGAGAGGCCGAACGTATCGCCGGTGAAGCACACATTGGCATGCTGATCATAGACGGCCAAATGATGCTTGGCGTGGCCTGGTGTATCTATGCAACGCAGTATACGGCCATGGAGATCCACGATATGGCCGTCTGGGGCTTCCACGACGCGTTCGCGCGGCACGGGGCGAAGTCGCCCATAGGCTTGCATCATCACGGCTTCGCCATACACCGCCATGGCGCCTTCCCACAGCTGCGAAGGGTCAATCATGTGTCGTGCGCCGCGTGGATGTACGACCAGTTGCGCATTCGGTAAATGCGCCATCAGCTCGCCAGCGCCGCCGGCGTGATCGAGGTGAACATGGGTGAGTATCAGCCAGTCAACCTGCGAGGCATCGAGCGCAGCTTCGCCAAGCGCCTCGAGCAGCCGAGGGACAGAATGGTTAGTGCCGCAATCGATGAAGGCGCCGTGTCCGTCATGGACGACAAGGTAAGCAGCATCAAATCGTGGCCGCACGAACCCGGTGTCGATGGTATGAATGCCTTGGGAGATCATGGTTTGCTCGTTCATCGATGACGCGCTTTCCGAAGGGTGGTTGCTTGTGGCCTGGGCGCGTGGGGTAAGAGTGCGTCCTTCTTCCGCCTATTTTGAGACTAGTCCGATATTTATGAGGTGAGGCGACTCTTACGATTCCCAGACACGTACTTACCCACCCACGATTGTCCCCAGGCCGACGAGGCATCAGGGGGATTTCCGATGCAAGAGGGCGGCGTACTTTACGCCAATTGGCTCCTTTTCCTTACCCCATGCCACTGCGGGGAGCCAAGTGTCTAGAATGTACCGGAATCGATGTTCCTGTCCGTATTCCGCAGACTTTCTCTTTGCCATGCACCGTGTTGCATGCCCTTAAAGAATTATCGGACTGACGAGATAACGATGTCTGAGCCTGTTTACAACGACAACCTTACAGGCCAGCAGGACATTGCGTCGCTGGAGCACCATCAGCAGCGACTGCTTTACGGTGGCGGTGCCATCTTGTCGCTGATCATCCTGTTGATCTTGCTGGCATCGATTCTGCTAAGCATCAACGATTACAAATCTGATCAGGCAGACGATTTCCGTAGTGCCAAGCTCGCCATCGATTCGGCATTCATCCAGCGCGACGCAGGCTACGCCCGTACCCTGAACATGATCGAATACGCCTGGCACAGCAAAGCATCCGTGCTGATGACCAAGGGCGAGGCGGAGCTGCCGGGGTTCGTTGCCCACGACAACCAGGCCATTATTCAGGCCAGCCCTGAAGCCATGCCATGGCTGGTCTTGGGCAGCGGTGTCGATGCATGGCCGCAAGAGAAGATGGAGCTTTATCTCGGGCTCGCCCATGAGCTATCGGTTATCAGCGGCACGACAGTTATCGGGCGAGACAGCGAGCCTGGTGCCACGGGTTATTTCTATGATCCGAACGAAGTACTTTTTGCGTTCGGCAACGGTCTGGACGTCGCCAAGTTGCGCGCCTCCGCAGGGCAATCCGACCGAGCCGCCCTTTTTGCGAAACTCGCCGCGCCCAATATCGATTTCAATGATCTTCAGGCACTCAGGCAGCTGCGGCGGGGCAATCCTACGCTACCCGTCTATGGCACGGGTCTGCCCCAGGTGCTTTCTGCGCCAGGCAAGAATCCCTCGACGGGTGAGCCCTCCATCGTCGGCTCCATGGTGGCGATGGATGGGGACACGCCGATCGGCGCGTTCGTGGTTTACGAGCCAGTTGAGCGTTTCGTCGGTCAACTGCGCGAGGTCGCGCGGAACGACCTGACCGTCCTGACGGAGAACGGGCAGGTCGTCTTTGGTACCGGTTCGGCCGCGGACAGCGCCAACACAGCGGCGGCGTTCCATCCCTTGCTGGCCTTGCAGCCGTTGGGCAGCGGTATCGCGCAATACCGAAAAGGCGGCCGGTTTTTCATCGCCGAACGCATAGTCGGCAGCGATTGGACATTGGTACGTGCCTACGATTGGGCCGATATTCTCCACCAAGAGCGTGTCCCAATGCTGGTGGCAACCATCCTGGCCTTGTTGCTGCTGGCCACTCTCTGGCTGCTGCTGATTCGCCAGGATCGAAGCGTATTCGCACCTGCATTGGCGCGCGCGAAACGGGTGTACCAGAGCGAAGTGCTGAATCGCACGATGATCGAGACTTCTCCGGTCGGGTTGTGCGTGATAGCCGCGGATAACACCGAGCCACTACTTCAGAATGATCTCGTGCGTGGCTATGCCGTCGATATTCCCGATCAGGGTATGTCGTTCTATCGGCAATTGCTGCAAGGCTACGCCGATGCGACGCAATTGCTGAATGCGCGCCCCGAAGCACGTGAATTCGGGTTTGCCCTGGCCGATCAACAAGGGCAGCGCGTGCGACATTTGCTGGTTGCAGCCATGCCCATCGTCTACCAGGACCGTGAAGCGCTGTTTTGCGTGCTACGGGATGTGACCTCTCGTATCGAACTGGAAGAGAACCTGCGCCAGGCCAGGCACGATTCCGAACTGGCGAAGATGGCAGCAGAGTCCGCCAGTCGCGCGAAATCTTCGTTCGTCGCGACCATGAGTCATGAGATCCGCACGCCGCTTAACGGCATTCTCGGCCATCTGGAACTTCTTGGCCGCTCGCAGTTGGAGCCGTCGCAGCGCGAACGGCTAGACCGCATCCGTCTATCCGCAGACACGTTGCTGGCCATCATCAGCGACGTGCTGGACTTTTCGCGCATCGAAGCGGGTCAGCTGGATATTGACCCCGTATCGTTCGAGCTCAGGTCACTGATCGAGCAGATTGCGCTGCTCTATGCACCCACGGCGCAGCGCAAAGGTCTGAAACTGTATTTCGCAATCGACCCGACGCTGGCCCATGGCTATGTGGCCGATGCACATCGTATTCGGCAGGTTCTCAACAACCTTGTCAGCAACGCCGTCAAATTTACCGAATCGGGCCGTATTGTGCTGCGAGTGAGCCGCATGCCGGAAGCTGGCGACGAAGCGACGTGGCTTCGCTTCGAGATCATCGATTCCGGCATTGGCATGACCGAGCAACAACTGCAGCAAGTTTTCCAACCATTCTCACAAGCCGACGCAAGTATTTCGCGGCGCTTCGGCGGGAGCGGCCTGGGTTTGACGCTGTGCCATCAGATCGCTGGCTTGATGGGCGGCAGGATCGAGGCGCGCAGTACCCCGGGTGTCGGCAGTGTCTTCACGTTCGAATTGCCTGTTGCTGCGGATACGACGGTTCAGGCTTTCGCCCACGAGTCGTTGGCCAAATGCAGGATTGGGCTCCTATCGGCCGCCACTGAATGGCGTGCGGAGATCGGCGCGTTGCTTGCGTCGTGGAGAGCGGATGTGGTGGTTGCGGCACAACCATCCGAGCTGGACGCCGATTGGGTGACGCGTGCCGACGCCCTGATTATCTTTGGGGCAGAGCGGGCCTGGGGTGATGACGAAGAGGCGACTATCATCGCGTGTGCCCGACGGGTGATAAGGGCAACGATAGACGGCCCCTTGTTTCCTGAGCTGCGCGACGGTGTCATCTGTATTTCGTGTTATTCCAGTGCGGCTCTGCAGTCGACAGTTCTTGATATTGAACTTGTCCATGACAAACGCACCGAAGAAATCGCATCACCACAGCAAGAAATTCGTCACGCAACGCAAAAAGGTAGTGTGCTGCTTGTCGACGACAACCCTGTCAATCGCGAGTTGATCCAACAGCAACTCGAAACGTTGGGTTACACCGTCGACACTGCTGAGGACGGTGAGGTGGCGTCTCGGCTATGGCGTGACGATCATTACGATATCGTGCTGACCGATATCAACATGCCAAATATGAATGGCTACGAATTGACGCGCTGGTTGCGTGCACGCGGTGTTTCGCTTCCCATCCTTGCGGTCACGGCGACCGCGCTAGCCAGCGAGAAGGCAACCTGCAAGCAGGCTGGTATCGATGACCTCTTGCTCAAACCACTTTCACTTGAACGCCTTGATGAGGCCGTGTCACGCCATCTTGCCCAAGCGACTCCAGCGCAGGTTCCGCCGATGAAGGTGGCTTGGGCGAGCAAGTACCCCGAAAAAGTACGCCGTATCTTTGTTGAGTCCGGAACCCGCGATCTGGATGCCATTCTCGATGCAAAGCATGGACACGATGAGGACAGCCTTCTCGCACGCATTCATTCCCTGAAAGGCGCACTACTGATGCTCGGTGAAAAAGACGTTGCCGAGCAGTGCGTCATGTTGGAAAAAGCGATCGCTGCTGAAGGAATCGACGGGGCTTCCGATCGCTTGGAGCAGTTTGAGTCGACCATGCGAGGGCTGCTGCAGCGGTACGCCGAAGCCGGATAAAGTGCATGGCTGTGGCGGCCATGGTGACGGATGATGGCCCCAAGCGCTCATCGTCGACCTGATGGCCGAGGGCCTCGCATGGAGGGCACAATTTCCGCCCACATCCAAGGCGAATCTGAAACTGTCGAAAAAATAGGGCGATATATGGCCTGTGGCCTTGCAACCGTCAGGCGCTGGGCAGAATCGGGTTGAGCGGGGAGGTCGGCGCGAGATAAGCTTGCCAAGCATGTCATCCTCCCTTTCTACGCAAACCTTTTTCGCCTCGCGCTGCGTGCGTGTCATGGCGCTGTTTGCTTGGCTACTGCTGACGGTGTCGCTGCCCGCAACATCGATGGGAGGTGCCGATGACATGGGCCAGGGAAGTCGGTCTGCTGAAATGGCCTCGATGACGCATGAAGGCATGAATCATGTGGCATCCACTAGCCTGCACCATGCCGGCGATTGCTGTGGCACTCCTTCCCACACAGCTTGCCATTGCGACGCCATGTGCGGCAGCGTATTGCTTCCTGGCGTACCCGCTTTGTCTGGGTCCGCGATGCTCGCGGACACTTATGCGCCGCTGCGTGGGATTGACGCACCGACGCTTGATCCAACCCCTCCCTTGCGACCACCCGCGGCCTGAACGCTACGGTGGATGTGTAAGCCTGTTTGTGCGTGCGTGATCGTACGCGGTGGCAGGTCTTTTCGCTTCGCATGGAGTAAGCCCCATGAACACGTTTCAACCGTCGCCTGCGACCGATGCGTCGCGGCGGCGTTTCGTCCAGGGCTTGGCGCTCGGTGGTGCTGCCGCGACATTCGGGCTGCTGCGGCCACGCCGCGCCTGGGCCATGAAGAACGCGGCCGAGCCGGCTGTGCTGACGGGTACTGATTTCGCATTGGAGATTGACCAAACAGCGGTCAACTACACAGGTAAACCGCGCATTGCTACCACTGTCAACGGCAGCCTGCCTGGCCCCGTGCTGCGCTGGAGAGAGGGTAGTCACGTTCGCCTTAGCGTGACCAATCGATTGCATGTGCCGACGTCGATCCATTGGCACGGCATCGTTTTGCCGTTTGATATGGATGGTGTGCCCGGCATCAGTTTCGATGGCATCGCGCCAGGCGAAACCTTTGTCTATCAATTCCCGGTTAGGCAGTCGGGCACCTATTGGTATCACGCACACTCCGGTTATCAGGAGCAGACCGGGCTGTGCGGAGCGGTGATCATCGAACCGACGCATGCCAACCGAATTGCTTGTGATCGCGATTACGTGGTGATGCTCAACGATTGGACCGACGACAACCCCGCAACCATCTACTCGCGATTGAAAAAGCAAAGCGATTACTACAACGTCGCCCAGCCGACTGTGGCCGACCTGATACGCGATACTCGCAAAATGGGATTGAGCGAAGCGTTGGCGAAACGCCGCATGTGGAATGCCATGCGCATGAATCCGACCGATCTCAGCGACGTGTCGGCCTATGCATATACCTATTTGTTGAATGGCAATACACCTGCCGGCAATTGGACAGGCCTTTTCAGGCCAGGCGAAAAGATCAGGCTGCGATTCATCAACGCCTCCGCCATGACGATTTTCGACGTGCGCATACCAGGCCTGAAAATGACCGTCGTGAGTGCCGATGGCCAGGAAGTAGAGCCGGTCGATATCGATGAGTTTCGCATCGCCAGTGCCGAAACGTACGATGTCATTGTCGAGCCGCAAGATGACCGTGCTTATACGGTGTTTGCCCAATCGATCGATCGCAGCGGTTACGCACGCGGGACGCTAGCGCCACGCTACGGTATGCAGGCCGATGTCCCTGCTGTGGATGCGCGCGTCTGGCTAGGCATGCAGGACATGATGGGCTCCATGCCGTCGCAACACGCCGAGCAGGACACGATGGCCAACATGGGCGATATGCAAGGCATGCCAGGGATGGACGCACCGCACGTGCCGATGAAAACCCCTCAGCCTGCTGCTCAAGCACAGTTCAATTCGGCTCCGGGCGTTGATATGCATATCGCTCACCCACGTACCAATTTGGATGACCCGGGTATCGGTCTACGTAACAACGGGCGGCGCGTGCTCACTTATGCCGATCTGCGCACGATCGGTGGCCCTATCGATACACGTGAGCCCGAGAGGGAGATCACTCTGCATCTCACCGGCAACATGGAGCGTTACATGTGGTCGTTCGATGGCGTGAAGTTCTCAGACGCAGCGCTCATCCGTTTCCATGCCGGCGAGCGTCTTCGCATCGTGCTGATCAACGACACGATGATGAATCATCCGATTCACCTGCACGGCATGTGGAGCGAGCTGGAAGACGCCGACGGGAAGTTTCAGGTTCGCAAGCACACCATCAACGTGCAGCCGGCACAGCGGATCAGCTACGCGGTCACTGCGGACAATCCCGGAAGTTGGGCCTACCACTGCCACATGCTTTTCCATATGGAAGCGGGCATGTTCCGCGAGGTGGTAGTGGCATGAGCAAGTGTGCACTTCCACTCGGCGCATGGTTCTTCGTTTCGGCGGTCTGCTTGGCGCTGCCTTTGAACGCCAGCGCGCAAAGCACCTCCATGCCGATGTCCGGCATGACATCCATGCAATCGCCACCGGCTGCGTCGATGCAAAACATGGACATGAACGACAACGCCTCGCGCGGCATGTTGCTGATCGATCAACTGGAATACGCCAACGGCTACAACGGTAACGGGCCCATGTGGGAAGCCCAAGGCTGGTACGGCAATGACAACGACAAACTGTGGTTGCGTAGCGAAGGCGAGGGCAGTCATGGGCGTATCGATGAGGGCGATATCGAGGCTTTCTGGAGCCGCCTGTTTTTCGCATTCTGGAGCACACAACTCGGCATTCGACATGATCTGGGCATAGGGCCGCATCATGACTGGGCGGCATTCGGCATTCAGGGCCTCACGCCTTATTGGGTCGATCTGGAAGCTACTGCCTACGCGAGCGGATCAGGTCGCCTTGCTGCGCGGATGCGTGCCGAATACACGCTGCGTTTCACCCAGCGATGGGTGCTTCAGCCGGAGTTCGAAGCCAATCTCTACGACAAGGACGACCCCGCGCAACGCATAGGAGATGGTGTGTCGAATGCGCAGCTTGGCCTGCGTCTGCGTTACGAAATCAGCAAGCAATTCGCGCCGTATGTCGGGTTGGTGTGGACGCGTCGTTTCGGCACAACGGCCAGCTTTGCCCGTGAAGATCGAATCCCCGCTTTTGACCGTCAATTTGTAGTCGGCCTTCGCGTCTGGCTATGACAAAGGAACGTAGATGAAAAATCGTATCGACTATCGCACCAGTCTTGGTGCTGGTATCGTCGTCTTGGCAGCGCTGGCGTTCGCCTATGCCTGGTCCGGCTTCTACAACATCGGTGCTGACGCGCCGCACTCGCCGCTCACTTATCGGTTTCTGACGATCGTGCGCGAGCAATCCGTTCGGCGGCACGCCAAAGACATCACGATTCCAAATCTGGAAGACCCGTCGCTGGTCCTGAAGGGCGCAGGGCAGTACGCGGCCATGTGCACGGGTTGTCACTTAGCCCCTGGCATGCAGGACTCCGAACTCCGCGCCGGTTTGTACCCAAAGCCGCCCAATCTATCGCACGAGCCGGTCGATCCACGCGCCGCGTTCTGGATCATCAAGCACGGCATCAAGATGAGTGCGATGCCTGCCTGGGGCGCCACTCACGATGACATGACGATCTGGAGCATGGTCGCTTTTCTGCAAAAGCTTCCTGCCATGACTCCCGTGCAATACAAAGACATCGTTGCCAAGGCACCGCCTGACGACGATATGGATATGAGCGGCATGCGCGCTGGCACGACGGAAAAATCGCATTGATGCCGCCGCAGGCAGTAAGGGCTAGCTGTGAACGGTGGTGAGATTCCGCCGTTCACGTCTTTGCAAGGCGCAGCCTTTTTCGGTGGCGCAGATACCGCCAGATCACTGCCACGACCGCAACCAACACCAGCACGATGGCTGCCAACTCGGCGCCCAGTACGCGAAACTGATTGAACATTATGTACATGCCGTCTTGCGTATAAAACCCGTTGAAGTGGGCGACCATGGCTGGCAAACCGAGTAAATCCTGCTTGGTTAGCTCAAGCACGTGTTCATGCGGGTGATAGTTGGATCCAAAGTCGAAAGTGTTGCCATCGGCATCGAGTTCGATGTGGCCACCGAGGACATGGCTTACGGGCCGATTCTTGATGAAGTCCGCGATGCGCTGTGCGCTGGCGACATCGTCTTGCGTGTTGTCGATGATCAGACGACCGGGCATGAAGAAATCGCCCGAAAACAATAGTGCCGTGTTGCGATCGTAGTAGGAGACATGGGACGGGTAGTGGCCTGGTGTAGGCAACACATCGACAATGCGGTCGCCCAAATCAATCTGCGAAACACCGTTTGGCCAGTCGCTGAAACCGAAATACTGCTTCACGTGTTCCAGGTCGGTTCCCACCACTTGCACGTGGGGCAGCGACTGGAACTGTGGATCGCCAGCGCGATGATCCAAATGGCCGTGCGTATGCACCACGATCAGCGGCAGCTTGGCGTCGCCATCGCCAGGCAGCAGCGCCATGACGGTTTGCGCCAGCGGCACCTGCTTGGGGTCGGCCACATCGCCGGTGTCGATCAACAACGCGTGAGTCGACCCTAGCAACAGGTACATGAAGGGGGCTTCGAAGGTTGCGCAAGGACTCTCGCGCAGAATGAAAGTCTGTGCGTTGTAGTGATATACCTGCAGAGGCGGTTGCGGCGTCTTGCTGCAATCGGCGGCACCTTCATTCCAATGCACGTCGAGCGAGCCGGGCAGGGGGGCGGCGCAAGCCGGCACGCAAGCCAACGTGATGCTAAGTGCCACTAAAAAGCGGTACAGCCGTTTCATGTATACGCTCCAGAGCGGGAGTGGGCCCTCGGGGTCTGATGCAGCGTTTACGACCAGGGTTTAATGTGGACGATTCGAAGGCGACCTCACACCATGCATCTTTGGTTCTCACTTCACGATCTGCTCGCCGTCCTATGCGGATCGGCCGTCGGTTTTTCGCTTGCGTTGATCGGCGGGGGTGGGTCGATTCTGGCGGTGCCGCTGTTGCT
>CAJCJD010000213.1 GCA_903970555.1 Vulcanimicrobiota bacterium | reverse complement strand
GGCCTGGGTTGGGGCAGGGTGCTTGGGGGCATGCGTTGTGGCTCACCGCACTCGATCGCGGCAAGCCATTGGTGCTGGATGCTGATGGGCTCAATCTGCTTTCGCGGGAGGCCCGCCGTTTCACCACTCCCGCCGTGTTGACGCCGCACCCAGGCGAGGCGGCACGCTTGCTCAATAAAACGATCGCGGAGATAGAACTGGATCGATTCGCTTCGGCACGCGCGTTGGCGCAACGCTATAACGCGGTGGTTGTGTTGAAAGGATCGGGCAGTCTCATCGCAAATCCAGATGGACGTCTGGACGTCTGTACGTGGGGCAACCCCGGCATGGGCAGTGGCGGCATGGGGGATCTACTTACCGGCGTGATCGCTGCCTTGATGGCGCAAGGCTGTTGCGCGTGGGACGCTGCGCGCATGGGCGTCGGCTTGCATGCGCGCGCAGGCGATCTGGCTGCGCGCTATGGTGAAAGGGGGTTACTCGCTAGCGACCTGTTGGACCCATTGCGTACTCTTGGCAACGGACTTGAGCATGTCTGAGCAACAGTGGGTGCTTGCTGACGAAGACGCCACGCGTGCGCTGGGTATCCAGCTCGCCGATGCGCTGGACGACGGATTGGTGGTGTACCTGCGCGGCGAGTTGGGCGCAGGCAAGACAAGTTTTGCGCGTGCCTTTCTGACGGCGATGGGCGTGGGCGAGCGAATCAAGAGCCCCACGTACAGCTTGGTCGAAGGCTATCAAGCCAAAGACCGGCCAGCCTGGCATTTGGATCTGTATCGCATAGCCGACCCAGGCGAACTCGAATGGCTCGGTCTGGATGCGCTATCCGATGCGGCGGCCGTGGTCCTGGTGGAATGGCCGGAGCGGGGACGAGGCGCCTTACCGGCCCCCGACCTTGAGCTGGAGCTGTCCTACGAAGGCCTTGGACGTAACGCGCGATTACAACCACGGACGCCGCGTGGGGAGCGTCTTCTGGCTCGTTTGCGCTGAGACGCGCATGGCGCCTGGGTTGCGCTAAGTATTCGTCCGATATGGAAAAACTGAATAGCTCGGGCGCTTGCCAGCTTGCCTGCGAAAAGCGTGGCTTATGGCCAATAGCTTGAGCTTGCCTGACGAATGCAGTGCAGGTTATGGAAATTCAAAGGAAAACCTCTTGCATTCAGGAAGGCCCTGCGCTTCAATCTGCGCTATGAGGGGACTCTTCACCCGCGTTGTCTGCTTGGCTGGTACCGCGATCATCGCCGCGGTGCCTTGTGGCGCGCTGCACGCCGCCGACGTGAAGAACGCCCGCGTCTGGGCTGGTCACGACTACACCCGCGTCGTTTTCGACTTGTCGGGCCCTGCGAAATACAAGCTTAGCCAGCAGGGCGACCGGATCGTGCTCGATCTGAGCGATAGCCGCGTGGCGGGTAACCTGTCGCCTTCCGCACAAGGGCTCTTCAAGGGCTTGGACAGCAGCCGCCAGGGCAATTCTTTGCGTCTTACGGCTTCTGTGGCGGCGAACTCGCAGCCCAAGAGCTTCGTGCTCGGCCCGTCGGGTCAGTCCGGTTACCGTCTTGTGCTGGACCTTTATCCGGCGACTGCTAGTGCGTCGTCGGCCTCGGTCAAAACCGTTCCTCCGGCGGCCGTCAGTCACCCTGACACGGTCGCCTCGACGGTCGCAGCGGACGATGACACGGCAGATAGCAGTGTCGATACCGCGGCCCTCGCGCCTATCACCATCAATGCAAGCAGTAAGTTGACGACCCGCAAGGGGGTCACGACCCGTCAAGCTGCCGTGCTATTGAACAGCCAGCGCCAGGTTATTGTTGCGGTCGACGCCGGCCATGGTGGCAAGGACCAGGGTGCGCACGGTCCGGACGGCACTCTCGAGAAAGACGTCACCCTGGCGGTGGCGCGCGATTTGGCCGCGCAGATCAATCGCCAACCAGGCATGAAAGCCATCCTGACCCGCGATGGCGATTATTTCATTCCGCTCAAGCAGCGCTACGAGATCGCCCGGCAGAATCAGGCCGATCTCTTCG
The DNA here is from genome assembly GCA_903970555.1 of Vulcanimicrobiota bacterium. Classification (GTDB taxonomy): domain Bacteria; phylum Pseudomonadota; class Gammaproteobacteria; order Xanthomonadales; family Rhodanobacteraceae; genus Dyella_B. Next base: position 20,753 of record CAJCJD010000213.1, on the reverse strand, counting down.
TGGCGATCCACGCCGACTCCTACCCGGGCAGCGACGCCAAAGGCGCTTCGGTCTGGGTGCTGTCGTCGCGCGGCAAGAGTTCGGTGGCGGCACAGATGCTGGCTGATCGCGAAAACAGTTCGGACCTGATCGGTGGCGTTTCATTGGCCGCCGAGAACGACAGCTTGGCCTCGGTGTTGTTGGATATGCAGCAGGGTTGGGCCGTGCAGGCCAGTCAGACCGTCGCCCAAAACGTGCTTAACGCCTTGTCGGCGCTCGGGCCCACCCACCGTGGTTACGTGGAACAGGCGAACTTTGTGGTGCTTCGTTCGCCGGACGTACCTTCAATCCTGGTGGAGACCGCCTTCATCAGTAATCCGAATGAAGAACGCAAGTTGCGTGATGCGGGACACCAGGAGCAGCTGGCGACGGCGATCATGGATGGCGTGAAAGGCTACTTCATGAACGAGCCGCCGCCCGGCACATGGTTCGCGGCGGAAGCAGCACACCGGAAGGGCGTGTCGGTCGACAACGGTGCCGAGGTGGCTTCGACGGGCAAGTCGACGAACAAAGTCGCCATGACCACCGCATCCGCGGCAGCCGATACCGACGTGCGCGACATGCATCGCGTCACCGAAGGCGAGAGCCTGCGTAGCATCGCCAAGCAATACGGTGTCAGCGTCGATTCGCTGAAAAGCATCAATGGCATCAGCAGCAATAGCGTTCATGCCGGCATGATGCTGGAAATTCCGGATAGTTGATCAAGGGATGCTCTGATCAACTCTGCATAGGCGGCCTTCTGGTCATCACCCTTGGGGCCGGCCCTGTCTGTCCGCATACCTTCGGTCCGCCGCCTCGACAGGCCGCCAGTCTGCCTTCGCCCGCGCCCCTGTGGTCAGCGAACAGACAGGGCCGGTGACGCCCATGCAGAATGGATCAGAGCATCCCTGCCGGGCACTGCTAAGCTTGTGCAATGCCCCGGATCCAACCGCTTCCCCCCGAACTCATCAATCAGATCGCTGCCGGCGAGGTTATCGAACGGCCGTCTTCAGTCGTCAAAGAGCTGGTCGAGAACAGCCTCGATGCTGGTGCCACACGTGTCGAGGTTGATATCGAGCTAGGCGGCGCGCGGCTGATCCGCGTGCGCGACGATGGGGATGGCATTGCTCCCGACGATCTGCCCTTGGCGGTGGCCTCGCATGCCACCAGCAAGATCGGCAGCTTCGACGATCTGGAGCATGTGGCCAGCATGGGTTTTCGCGGTGAGGCGCTCGCGTCGATGTCGTCGGTGGCGCGGTTTGCCATCACCTCTCGTCTGCGCGGATCGGATAACGCGTTTCGCATCGAAGTCGATAGCGGCCGCCTGCAAGCCGCGCGACCTGCGCAACATCCGCAAGGCACCAGTGTGGAAGTGCGCGACCTGTTCTACAACGTTCCGGCGCGCCGCAAATTTCTCCGCGCTGAGCGCACCGAGTTCGCGCATATCGACGACCTGCTCAAATCGTTGGCGCTTGCGCGCAGTGGCGTCGAATTTCGCTTGAGCCATAACGGCAAATCGGTACGCGTGTGGAAAGCGGCGCGCAATGAACAAGCGATGCTGACACGCGTGGCCGAAGTGCTTGGCAATGATTTTCCGCAGCAAAGCCTGCGTATCGATCACGCCACCGCAGGCATGCGCTTGTCGGGATGGGTCGGGTTGCCGACGGCATCGCGTCCACAAGCGGATTCGCAATACTTCTACGTCAACGGCCGCCTGGTACGTGATCGGGTAGTGGCGCATGCCGTGCGCCAGGCGTACGCCGATGTGTTGTTCCATGGCCGGTATCCGACATTCGTGTTGTATCTGGAACTGGACCCGATCGGCGTGGATGTCAACGTGCATCCGGCCAAGCACGAAGTGCGCTTTCGCGAGCAGCGGCTTGTGCATGATTTCCTGTTTCGCACCTTGCATGAGGCGCTTGCGGAAACGCGTGCTGGACAAAGTGTGCAGCCGGAGAGCGCCACGTGGGCCAACGCGCCTGGTGCTGCCGCGCCGATTGCGCAATCTGGCGGCAGTCAAACCATGGGCTGGCAGGGCGCCTTCGCGCAAAGCCGGTTGCAGCTCGGCGTCCGTGAGGAACCCTTAGCAGGTTACGCAGCGTTGCTCGGCGAAGCCGCCAACAGTAACGCTGAGCCGTTGCCCTCCATGCCGCCGGCCAACGATGGCGATGTGCCACCGCTGGGCTACGCAATCGCGCAGCTGAAAACGATCTACATCCTGGCCGAGAACGCGCACGGCCTTGTATTGGTCGATATGCATGCTGCGCATGAGCGCATCACTTACGAAAAACTCAAGTCCGGTCGCGCGTGCAGCAATCTTCGTTCGCAAATCCTACTCGTGCCATTGTCCGTAGCGGTAAGTGCGAAGGAAGCAGCCGCCGCAGAGGAACATGGCGAGGCATTGTCCGATTGGGGATTGGAACTTTCGCGCAGCGGCCCATCGGCGGTGGTGGTGCGACGTATTCCGGCTCTGCTCGAAGGTGCGGATGTCGCCGAACTCACACGCAGTGTATTGGGCGAGTTGGCGCAGCATGGCAGTTCGCGGCAATTGCAGGAGCTGGAGAACGAGCTCTTGTCCACGATGGCTTGCCACGGCTCTGTGCGCGCGGGTCGGCGTCTCACCACGCCGGAAATGAATGCGCTGTTGCGTGAGATGGAGGCGACGGAGCGTTCCGGCCAGTGCAACCACGGCCGCCCCACCTGGGTGCAAATCAACATGAGCGAATTGGATAAGCTATTTCTGCGTGGTCGTTAGGCGGCGCTTGTATAGCTTCTGATTAGACGTCCATACTGGATCTCCTTGCATCGAGCGGAGTCAACCCCATGTGGCGTAATGTCCTCGCCGGACTGATATTGAGTAGTGGAGTCGCCCTCGTGCATGCCGATACCTCGAAACAAACGAACACGCCCGATGCCTACCAGCAAAGCATCGAGAAATGGCGTGCAGGGCGACTCGCGCGACTCACTGCGCCCGAAGGTTGGCTCAGCCTGATCGGGCTGGAGTGGTTGCAGGAAGGCGCCAATCGCGTTGGCAGTGCTCCAGACAACGACATCGTATTGCAGGCCGGCCCGGCGCATTTAGGCGTCGTGACCCTGGACAAGGCAGGGCAGCTACATATTGCGCTTGCTGATGGAAGTGGCGCGACAGTCGATGGCAAACCGGTACACGAAGCTGCGCTGGTCGACGATGCGCATGTCACCGGCAAAGCGACGCCCACCACGGTCGCCTTCGGTACGGCCAGCTTTTATGTCATCGATCGCGAAGGCCGCAAAGCGTTGCGTGTCAAGGACACCACCGCGGCGACGCGCGAGCATTTCCTGGGCATCGATTATTTTCCGATCGATCCGAGCTGGCACATCGTGGCCGACTGGGTGCCCTTCAACCCGCCGCACGATCTGCAGATGGGGTCGGTCATCGGTACCATCGATACGGTGAAGGTGCCGGGCAAGGCGGTGTTCCAGCGCGACGGACATACCTACGAGCTGCTGCCGTATCAGGAAGAGCCGGGCGGAGATCTATTCTTCGTGCTCGCCGATCGCACGTCTGGTCATGAAACTTATGGTGCAGCCCGGTTCCTCTATGCCGCATTGCCGGTAAACGGCAAGGTGGTGCTGGATTTCAACCAAGCCTACAACCCGCCTTGTGCATTCACCTCATTCGCGACCTGTCCGTTAGCGCCGCCGGAAAACCGGCTCGATCTGCGTATTACCGCCGGCGAGAAGAAGTACCGCGGCGGCCATTGAGGCGCATACGCAGTGAACAGGGCGGATGAGATGCATCCGCCCTTCGAGTCTTACTTTCCCTTGAATTCAGCCTTTCGTTTTTCCAGAAACGCGCTGGTTCCTTCGTGCATGTCTTCGGTCGAAAACGCCAACGCAAAGCCCTGCGTTTCGAACTCAAGGCCTTGATCGATCGAGGTCTCGCCACCCTGCAATACGGCATCCAGAATGCCGGCGGCAGCCAACGGGGCAGCAGCAGCTAGTTGGTCGGCAAGCACATGAACTGTCTCGTCTAGAGCATCGACTGCGGTCACTCGATTCACGATGCCCAACTCGTAAGCGCGTTGCGCCGTGATCGGCGCGCCCGTTAGGCACAGTTCCAGAGCTGCGCTTCGACCTGCCAGGCGTAGCAGGCGCTGGGTGCCCCCGAAACCGGGAATCAGGCCGAGATTGATTTCAGGTTGGCCGAACTTGGCTTTTTCGCTGGCGATGCGTAGATGGCAGGCCATGGCCAGTTCCATGCCGCCGCCCAGCGCAAAACCCTGAATGCGCGCAATCACTGGTTTTCCGAGGCGTTCAATGCTGCTCATCAGCTTTTGTCCCGTGCGCGAAAAACTTTGCGCCTGAACCGGGGTGTAGCCATGCATCTCGCTGATATCCGCACCGGCGACGAACGCCTTTTCGCCCGCGCCAGCCAGCACGACCACGCGGACTGCGTCGTCCTGCGCAGCCTGCGTGAACGCCAGCGTCAGCTCGTTCAAAGTGTCGCGATTGAGCGCGTTGAGCTTGTCCGGCCGGTTGACGGTGATGGTGCGCACGGCATCGCGATTGCCGATCTCAAGGTTGCGGTAGGCCATGCTCGACTCCGTATTGAACATAAAGCACGGATTTTAGCAGCGGGAACCTTTACTGCCTTCTTGCGTTCTCAGACAGACTCTTACGATCGTGCCGAATGGTCGGCACAGCTGCATCAAACGGCCGAACCGCTTAGGATGGCGGCTTTGGCCGTATGCTTGCCGCCATGGAGAAAGTAATGGCATACACGCGTTGGCTGGTCCCGGGCATTCTGCTGCTTGCCGCATTTGCGGTGCAGGCGCAGGGCCCGATTGCGCCCAGCCCCCCGCAACCGCCGCCGGCCAAGCTGGACAAGCACAAGCTTTCCTACGCCATCGGCTACCGGATTGGCACGCAGTTTTCCGAAGGCGATTTCCCGGTGGACATGGCCGTACTGCAGCGTGCCATTGAGGATGCATACTCCAAGCGGCCGCCCGCCGTGTCGATAGACGAGATGCGCGAACAGCTGGTCGGCCTTGGCGAACGGATGCATGAGCAAGCGCTTGCCGAATACAACCGCATTGCGGCCGACAATGCGCGCAAAAGCACGGATTTCCTGGCGCACAACGCCACCCAGCCAGGCGTTATGCAATTGCCATCGGGCATTCAGTATTCGGTGGTTAAGAGAGGTGAAGGCACCGCCAGTCCCGGTATTGATAGCCTGGTGACGGTGAACTACCGCGGCATGCTGATCGACGGTACCGAGTTCGATAGCACCTGGGCGCACGGTGCACCAGTGAGTTTCACCGTGGATAAAGTCATTCGTGGCTGGCAATACGTGATTCCGCGCATGCATGTGGGCGATCGCTGGAAAGTCGTGATCCCGCCGCAGCTGGCCTACGGCGAGCATGGCGCTTTGCCGCGCATTGGTCCGAACCAGGCGCTGGTGTTCGATATCGAGTTGCTGGATATCAAGCCACCGAGCTCGCAGACGGCCGGGCCGTAAACGCCTGATTCGCAAGGATCGCCGCAGATTCTGACGCATGCTCCCGTGTGCGGGCATGGGCATCTGCGTTAGCATTATCGCTGCATGTCAAACGATTCCCTGCTTTCAGCCCAAGCCATCCTGAGCCCGTGCGTTGGCATTTGCCGCCTCGATCCGCACGGCTTTTGCCTCGGCTGCTACCGCACGGGCGATGAAATCGCCCGCTGGCGCAGCATGAGCGAGACCGAACGATCCCATTACCTGGACGTGGTGCTTCCCGCACGCGAATCGGCATGATGGAAGCACTGCTGCGTGCACTGCGCCCGCTGTCGCAGCCGCCCGCCGCGCCCGGTTGGAACCATGCGCAGATGAGCGAACTGCTCGGCGACATTCCACTTCGCCCCGCAGCGGTGCTGATCGGTCTGCGTGATGGCGCGCAGCCACGCCTCGTATTTACGGTTCGCACCGATCACTTGAGTTCCCATGCGGGGCAGGTTTCATTTCCGGGCGGCCGCACCGATCCCGCAGACGGTGATGCCGTAACGACCGCGCTACGCGAGAGTGAGGAGGAAATTGGCCTGGATCGCGCGCTTGTCACGCCGCTGGGTTATCTGGACTGCTTCGAAACCATCAGCGGTTTTTGCGTCACCCCGGTAGTCGCCCGCATCGCACACGACGCACGCTTTAAACCTGCGCCTGACGAAGTGGCCGAAGTATTCGAAGTGCCGCTGGCGTTCTTTCTTGAACCGGGCAGCTTGAAGCGCTATGTCATGGAATACCGTGGTCATCGACGCGACATGGTGGAGTTCGAGCATGCCGGTCATCGCATCTGGGGCGTGACGGCTGCGATATTGCAGAATCTATTGCAAAGGATGGAGCGCGCATGAAAACAACGCTGATTTCCGTCGCCGAGTTGGCTGCGCTGTCGCCGGATGACGTCCTGATTGTCGATTGCCGCCATGATCTGTCCGATGCCGGTAAAGGTGGGCGCGATTACCTCGCAGAACATATTCCCGGCGCGATCTTCGCCAGCCTCGATCACGATCTCTCTGATTTGAGCCGCATACCACTCGGCCTCGGGCGACATCCGCTTCCGTCGGAGGAGGCGTTCTCTGCGTCGCTCGGCAAGTGGGGCTGGCGTCCTGGAATGCAGGTGGTTTGCTACGACGCCGGCAATGGCGCCTTGGCTGCCGCGCGATTGTGGTGGCTGTTGCGATTGACGGGTGTGCGCGAAGTCGCGGTGCTCGATGGTGGCTATGCTGCGTGGAAGGCGGCGGATCAGTTAGTGTCCCAAGAGGTGCCGCATCGCGCCGCGACGCATGTCACGCTGCACTATGACGCCAGCCAAGTGGTGCTCGATCACTCCGACGTCGCAAAGCAGCACGACGATCTGCTGCTTGATGCGCGCGCGACACCGCGTTATCGCGGTGAAGTCGAGCCGCTCGACAAAGCTGCCGGTCACGTTCCCGGCGCGGCAAACCGCCCATTTTCCGACAATCTGCAAGCCGACGGTCGCTTCAAGCCTGCGGCCACGTTGCAGCAGGAATTCCTCGCTGCGATCGGCAACTATGCGCCTAACCAAGTAGTGCACATGTGCGGTTCGGGTGTCACGGCGTGCCACAACTTGTTGGCGATGGAGTACGCAGGACTTACCGGCTCGCGACTTTACGCTCCGTCGTGGAGCGGGTGGATCAGCGATCCGTCGCGGCCGATCGAAACAAGCGCCGGCTGACCGGCGCTTGGCGATCGCCACGATAGCGATCAATCCTTTTTCTTGAGGCGCGCCACCAGCTGTTGCAACGTCGCCTGCGTCTCAGGATGGAAAAACGCATCAACGAACGTATCGATCGGCAACGCATCGACATCCGCGTAGGCATTCACCAGATCTGCGCGTGCGATCTGACGCGTTGCCAGCATCGCGTGTGAAGGCAACGCCAACAACTCACCCAGCCAGTGCAGAGCGCGTGTAGTGACCTCGTCCACGTTGGCGAGTTCATCCACGAAACCGCAGGCGTGTGCTTGTTCCGCATCAATCAATGCGCCGGATACGAGCAAGCGTTCTGCTCGATATGATCCCACGATGCGGCGTAGTGCCATCTGGATGCAGTCTGGCGCGATCAAGCCTACTTGCACTTCGTTCAGGCCAATGCGGTAGGGCCCTTGCGCCATCACGCGGTAATCGCAGAACAGCGAAAGCACGGCGCCACCTGCGGGGCTGTGACCGGTGATGGCCGCCACGACAGGCACCGGCGAGTGCGCCAACGCGGCGCAAGTCACGAAAAATTCGCGCCAGTATTCGCGCACGCCAGCGCGATCGCGCGTCAGCAGGGCAGGCACATCCACGCCGGCGGAAAACATGCCTTGCGTGCCCGATAGCACGATGCCACGCGCTCCATCGGGCACGGCATCAGCGAGCGCCCCCTGCAGTGCGCGCAGCAGATCCAGGCTAAGTGCATTGACCGGCGGCCGCGATAGCTGGATTTCGGTAATGGTGTCGTGCTTGACGATGTTGAGCATATCGGGCTCCAGGAACATGAAGAGGGAGATAGCGTAGCGTGCTTCGTGCTTCGATCAGGATTGTGGCTGATCGTCCGCTGTCCAGGTGTAGTGCACTGCGTAGTCGAGCACGGTTTTGCCGTTGGCAGGTACATCGACGCGGAATTCCAATGTGTCCGTGGTTTGCTTGCTGGGCTTCACGCCTGATGACGCCAGTGTCCACTGTCGCCAGCGATTTGGATGCTCGCGCACCGTTACCGTACGTGCAGTGTCGCCGGCATTGGTCAGCGTGATGCGGAATGCTTCATCCATCGTGCGGCCGGCTTTGTCCACGTGGAAACTGGTGCGCTCCCGGTTGCCACGCAGATCAAAGGCGGTACCCAGCGTGATGGTCGCATCGCTGCCCTTGGGGGTGTCGTTGATGTGCCCTTCGCCAATAAATTGCGGCACGCCGTTGCGATCGGCGGTCAGCACGCGCAGGTATCCGGCAGGCAAGCTATCGAAGGCCGTCAGGCGAAGCGTGCTGATGATGCTGGTGTTGCTGTCGGAATTGAAATCGGTATTGAGCATCGGTTGCGGCGGTAGCCAATTGCCGCCGTTTTCGTAAAGTGCGGTGCGCTCACAACCCAAACTCCGCGTGGCATAGAGCGGCACCTGGCTGATGCTGCCGTCGGGTAGGTCGACCGGGGCAGGCAGCGCGTAGCTGCGGTAATCGGCCATCGAGGATTGTTCCGGCATCGCTTCCGCCGCGGTGACACTCTTAGCCGCAAACACCATCCGAACCGGGCCTGGCGCCAAGGCTTTGGCGAAGTTGGGTTCTCCTGCGATCAGAGTGAGTTTGGCATCGTGCCAGTCACGCCCGCTGCGATTGGCGATACTCGCCCGCGATTCGAATTGCATTGTGCATGCGTTGCCCGGTTGCAGCGTGGCGACATAGGCCGCGCGCCAGCCGACACCGGTGGTGGGATAACTGAGCACCGCATTGGCCTCGCCATTGCGCGACGCATCCACACGCAAGCGAAGGCTTGATCCGGTCGGGAAGTTACCGCCCGACGTATTCACGGCGGCATAGTTGCGAATAAGCGTGGTGCCACCCGTGGCGTTGCTGACCACAAGCCCATCGTCACCCGCGCGCAGCAGTGTGCCGCTGGCGAGTGATTGACCGTTCTCGGCGAGTACGTTGATGTTGCTGCCAGTAAGACCAGTGAGTGCTGCGTTGGCGCCTTGGCCAAGCAACAGTCGCTGGGAGATGACTTTGGCTTCACCGCCAGGAAAGCCCAGCGCCAGGGCTTCGGCATCGAGATTGTTCGGCAGATCGCCCAGCACCAGGTCATGCACGCCGGTTTGCAGTGTCACGCTGCGCTGTTCGCGCACCACGGCGTAACCTTCATTGAGTGCGCTATCGCCTTGGCTCGCGTAGAGCCCCGGACTGTCACTGCGATACAGCGTTATCGACGCGTTGTCGGCAGCGTGGGCCAGCGCAGCACTGCAAAAAACAGCGCAGGCGATGGCTAGGGTGGTTCGGTGCTGAATCGTCATGACGCGCTCCATCGGCGAGGATCCGCCGCCATCATAACGAGCGCTTATGAACGCCGTGCTGACTTATGCGGTGGTCAGGGATCCAGCTTCGCGAACGGCTGGCGGCAGCGGCACGGACTTGCCGGTGGCCGGGTCCATCCAGACCATGATGACGTGCCCATCGCAATACAGCCGGGTGTTGTCTTCGGCATCCACCATACGATGGGCGATCGTCATGGAGCTGTTGCCCAGTCGTGTGCAGAACAGCTCGACATGCAACTGCGCCGGCCATTCGATAGGGCGGCGATAGTTGAGTTCGCTGGCGACCATCACCGGCATGGCTTGTTCGGTGCGCCACGGGCCAGGTATTTGTCGCAACCACTGCAGCCGCGACTCTTCCAAAAAGGTGAGATAGCTTGAATTGTTGACGTGATTGAACGCATCAAGATCGCGCCAGCGCACGCTGATCGGGGCCGTATACAACAACACGTTGTGATCGTTCGAAACGTTGGAAGCGATGCTCATGAAGCGACTTTGCGTTTGGGTTTGGACTTGCCGTTATCGGCCTTCGGGCGCGCAGCCTTGACGGGCTTCAGATGCGGCGCAAGGAAGCGACCGGTATGCGAACCTGGCGCGGCCGCTACAGTCTCCGGCGTGCCGTTGATCAGGATGCGTCCGCCACCAGCGCCGCCTTCCGGCCCCAGGTCGACGATCCAGTCAGCGGTCTTGATGACGTCGAGGTTGTGTTCGATCACCACCACCGTGTTGCCTTGATCCACCAGCTGGTGCAGTACGTCGAGCAGTTGCTCGATGTCGTGGAAGTGCAGGCCGGTGGTTGGTTCGTCGAGGATGTACAGCGTGCGTCCGGTGTCGCGCTTGGACAGCTCCTTGGAAAGCTTCACACGCTGCGCTTCGCCACCCGACAGCGTAGTCGCGCTCTGGCCAAGCTTGATGTAATCCAGGCCCACGGCACGCAGCGTGTCGAGCTTGCGTGCGATGGTCGGCACGTTCTCGAACAGCTTGGATGCGTCCTCCACGGTCATCCCGAGCACATCGGCAATGGTTTGACCCTTGTAGAGAATCTCCAGTGTCTCGCGGTTGTAACGCTTGCCATGGCAGACGTCGCAAGGTACGTACACATCCGGCAGAAAGTGCATTTCTACCTTGATCATGCCGTCGCCTTCGCAGGCTTCGCATCGACCGCCGCGCACGTTGAAGCTGAAACGGCCCGGCGTGTAACCACGTGAGCGCGCTTCTGGAACTTGCGCAAACAATTCGCGCAGTGGCGTGAACAGGCCGGTGTACGTTGCGGGATTGGAGCGCGGTGTGCGGCCAATCGGCGACTGGTCGATATCGACGACCTTGTCGAACAACTCCAAACCTTGAATCGATTTGTAAGGCGCCGGCTGCGTGCTGGAGCCATTCAATTCGGCCGCGGCGAGCGCGAACAGCGTGTCATTGATCAAGGTGGACTTGCCCGATCCCGACACACCTGTCACACAGGTGAACAAACCGGCGGGAACCGCGAGGTCTACATTCTTGAGGTTGTTGCCACTGGCGCCTTTGAGATAAAGCCACGAATCCTTGTCGAGCTGTTCGCGACGCTCGGTGGGCACCTTGATTTCGCGCTTGCCGGACAAGTATTGGCCGGTCAGCGAACGTGGCGAGGCAAGGATGTCTTTCAACGTACCTTGCGCAACGATCTCGCCGCCATGCACGCCTGCACCAGGGCCGATATCCAGAACGTGATCTGCGGCGCGGATGGCATCTTCGTCATGCTCGACCACGATCACGGTGTTGCCCAGATCGCGCAGGCGCGTGAGCGTGCCCAGCAGGCGTTCGTTGTCGCGCTGGTGCAGTCCGATCGAAGGTTCGTCCAGAACGTACATCACGCCGACCAGTCCTGCGCCGATCTGCGAGGCGAGGCGAATACGTTGCGCTTCGCCACCGGACAGCGTGTCGGCCTGGCGATCGAGCGTGAGGTAATTCAGGCCCACGTCGTTGAGAAAGCTCAACCGCTCGCGAATTTCCTTCACGATCTTCACGGCGATTTCGCCGCGCCAGCCCGCCAATTTCAACGTGTCGAAGAAAGCCAGCGCATCGTCGATGGAGCGAGCAGTGAGCACAGGCAGCGGCTGATCGGCAACGAACACGTTGCGTGCCGAACGGTTCAAACGCTGGCCGCCGCATTCGGGGCAGGGATGATCGCTGATGTATTTCGCCAACTCTTCGCGCACTGCCGGCGATTCGGTTTCCTTATAGCGCCGTTCCAGATTCGGCAGGATGCCTTCAAAGGCATGTTCGCGCGTCACTTTCCCACCGCGTTCGGTGAGATAGCGGAAGGCGATCTTATCCTTGCCGCTGCCGTACAACACAGCCTGTTGCACGGCGTTGGGCAATTTCTGCCAAGGCGTATCGACATCGAAGCCGTAATGGTTGGCCAGCGATAGGATCAGCTGGAAGTAATGTGCATTGCGTCGATCCCATCCGCGCACTGCGCCACCGGCCAGCGACAACTCCGGATGGCCAACGACGCGATCAGGCGAGAACACTTGCGTCACGCCGAGGCCGTCGCACCCTGGGCACGCACCCACGGGCGAGTTGAACGAGAACAGGCGCGGTTCCAGTTCCGGCAGCGAGTAATCGCAGACGGGGCAGGAGTAACGCGAAGAAAACAGTTGCTCGTTGGCTTTTGCATCGTCCATGTCGACGACAATCACCAGGCCATCGCCCAGTCGGAGCGCGGTCTCGAACGATTCGGCCAAACGTTGCTTGATGTCGTCGCGTGGACGGAAGCGGTCGATCACCGCCTCGATGGTGTGCTTCTGGCGCAGCGTAAGCGGCGGCACCGCATCGAGGTCGTACACCGCACCGTCGACGCGTGCTCGCACGAAGCCTTGCGCGCGCAGTTGCTCGAACACTTGCACATGTTCGCCCTTGCGCTCGCGAATCACTGGCGCCAACAGCATGAAGCGCTTTTCCGGATCCAGCGCCAGCACGGTATCGACCATCTGGCTGACCGTTTGGGCTTCCAGCGGAATGCCATGGTCGGGGCAGCGCGGCGTGCCGACGCGCGCGTAGAGCAGGCGCAAGTAGTCGTACACCTCGGTGATCGTGCCCACCGTCGAGCGCGGATTGTGCGAGGTGGATTTCTGCTCGATTGAGATTGCCGGCGACAGACCCTCGATGTGGTCGACGTCCGGCTTCTCCATCATCGACAGGAATTGCCGCGCATAGGCCGACAGCGATTCGACGTATCGACGCTGGCCTTCGGCGTAAATGGTGTCGAAGGCCAGCGACGATTTGCCCGAACCCGATAGCCCGGTAATCACGATCAGGCGATCGCGGGGCAGGTCCAGGTCGATGTTCTTGAGATTGTGCGTGCGGGCGCCGCGGATTCGTATGGTGTCCATGACGCTGAGATATTGGGGAATCGCTCACTATACCAAGGCATGGCGCGAAGCCTGTGTGGCATCCGTAAAAACCTGCTGACAACGTTATGTCAGCAGTTGCGTTTAAAGCCGCTCTAGGCAGCGGCATGCAGGGCGAATATGCTCGGCCGCTGTTTCCCGATTTCCGGCGAATGCGGAGGGTGTGACATGACGGTTGGCAAATGGGCGGTGGGCGTTGGGGTGTGCATGGCGCTGGCCGCCGGTTCCGCTTTCGCGGCCCAACCGAGCGAGGCGCAGGTACGGGAGCTGATGCAGGTAATGAATGTGCCCGGCCAGTTCGATGTCATGAACAAGCAGATGGCGGCCATGATGAGCCAGCAGCTGCCTTGTGTGCAGGCTACCTATTGGGAGACCTACATCGACAAGAACGGCGTGGAGCAGCTGACCGCGGCCATGATTCCGGCCTATCAGCACCACTTCACCGCCGACGAGGTCACGGGTCTGATCAAGTTCTACAAATCCCCGCTAGGCCAGAAACTGGTTGCGGAGATGCCGGCGACCATGGCCGAAGCGGCCCAGAGCGGCCAACAGTGGGGTCGCCAGCGCACTGCCGACATGTTTTCGGAGCTCCAGAAGCAGGGCAAGCTGGATGCCCAGGGCCGCTGCCCAGGTGCCGGCTCCGACGGCGGCGGTGCGGCGATGCCGTCTGGTGGCAGCCCAGGCCAGTAAACCGGCCGCGGGACGTTCAGCCGGCGGGTTGGTCACTTGTTGACCAGTAAAGTGCCCAATCGATATAATCCTCAGTCCGCTGCGCCGGAATGGGTCGCAGCGAACCCAAGAGAATAACGACAGAAGGGCTTTTCCCATGAGTTATGCAGTCATCAAGACCGGTGGCAAGCAGTACCGCGTCCAGCAGGGCGATGTCCTGCGCGTGGAACTGCTGAACGCCGAAGAAGGCGCCAGCGTGAATTTCGACCAGGTGCTGCTGGTCGGCGCCGGTGAGACGATCACCGTCGGCGCTCCGACCGTGTCCGGTGCCACCGTGAGCGCCACCGTGCGCAAGCACGGCCGCGCCGATAAGGTCCGCATCATCAAGTTCCGCCGCCGCAAGCACCACAAGAAGCAGCAGGGACATCGTCAGCATTTCACCGAAGTCGAGATCACGGGCATCAACGCCTGATACAGCCGGAGTAAAGAGTCATGGCACATAAAAAAGGCGTAGGTTCATCCCGCAACGGTCGCGATTCGAACCCGAAATACCTGGGCGTGAAGGTGTATGGTGGCCAGGCCATCGAGGCCGGCAACATCATCGTGCGTCAGCGTGGCACCAAGTTCCATGCCGGTACGGGCGTGGGTCTGGGCCGTGACCACACCTTGTTCGCGCTGGTCGACGGTACCGTCGAGTTCAAGACCCGCGGCGAGAACAATCGCAAGTTCGTCAACGTCGTCAAGGGTTGATCCCTTTACCGATGTCGTAGCTTGGGCCCCGCCTCGGCGGGGCCTTTGCTTTTTGAGAGGGAAGCTACGGATGGGGCAGAGCCCGCGCCCGTGTTCCCGATATGATGCGCTGAAACGCGCTTTACCCGTTTTCCGCTCCCGGTGCTTCCCCATGAAATTCGTCGACGAAGCGATCATCAAAGTCCACGCTGGGGACGGTGGCAACGGCTGCATCAGTTTCCGCCGTGAAAAATTCATCCCGTTCGGTGGCCCGGACGGTGGCGACGGCGGTACCGGCGGCTCGGTCTGGCTGATTGCCGACGAGGGCCTGAACACGCTGATCGATTTCCGCCACCAACGCAGCTTCAAGGCTCAGCGCGGCCAGAACGGCATGGGCAGCGACATGTACGGCAAGGGCGGTGAAGACACCTCCATCCGCGTGCCGGTCGGCACGGTCGTCACCAATGTGGATACCGACGAAATCATCGGCGACCTCACCGCGCACGGCCAGCGTCTGCTGGTGGCGCAGGGCGGTAAGGGGGGCCTGGGCAATATCCATTTCAAGAGTTCGGTGAATCGCGCGCCGCGCAAGTCCACCCCGGGTACGCCGGGTGAGCTGCGCGAGTTGAAGCTGGAGCTGAAGCTGCTGGCCGATGTCGGTCTGCTCGGCTTCCCGAATGCCGGCAAGTCGACCTTCATCCGCGCCGTTTCCGCCGCCACGCCGCGCGTGGCCGATTACCCGTTCACGACCCTGCATCCGAACCTGGGCGTCGTCAGCCTCGGCACCGACCAGAGCTTTGTCATTGCCGACATTCCGGGCCTGATCGAAGGCGCGGCCGAAGGTGCGGGCCTGGGCATCCAGTTCCTGCGCCATTTGGCGCGCACGCGCTTGCTGCTGCATCTGGTGGATGTCGCGCCGATCGACGGCACGGACGTGGTCGAGCAAGTGCATGCGATCGAGCAGGAGTTGGAGAAGTTCGATCCCGAGCTTCTGCAGCGCCCGCGCTGGCTGGTGTTGAACAAAGCCGACGTGTTGCCTGAGGACGAGCGCCAGGCGGTGGCCGAAGATATCGTCAAACGCTTGGGCTGGACGCAGCCGTGGTTCCTGGTCTCGGCGATCGCGCGTGAGAACACCTTGGCGGTGTGCCAGCAGGTGCAGCGTTTCTTCGAATCGCAGAAGCAGGCACGCGAAGGTCGCAACGACATGCTGCCGGGCGATGTGCGCTTGCGCGGCGACGATCAAGCCCAGGACGATCAAGCCTAGGTCGAGATACAGGGTCGCCTCATCGCGACGCATCGTTCATCATGAGCGCTTCGCGGCGTCAGGCCGCTGTTGGAGGCCTCATGAGTAATCGTCGCGATTTCCTGAAAACCACCCTGCTGGCGACTTCTGCGCTGGCGTTGCCACGCATATCGCGTAGCGCTGCATCGTTGTCGGGCACTGTTCCTGGCGGTGTCGGTGCGCGCGTCGTTTCCACGTGGGACTTTGGCATACCGGCGAATCAGGCGGCGTGGGCTGTTCTCGGTAAAGGTGGCCATCCGCTCGATGCGGTCGAGACCGGCGTGCAAGTGCCCGAGTCGGACTTGCACAATCACAGCGTAGGCCGCGCCGGTTATCCCGATCGCGACGGCAAAGTCACGCTGGATGCCAGCATCATGGATGGCGATGGCCGTTGTGGCGCTGTCGCGGCGCTCGAGCACATTGCGCATCCGATCAAGGTGGCGCGCAAAGTGATGGAAGACACGCCGCATGTGCTGCTGGTCGGCGATGGCGCGCTCGAATTCGCGCTGCAGGAAGGCTTCACCAAAGAAGACCTGCTGACGCCCGAGTCGGCGAAGGCCTGGCACGAATGGTTGAAACAGGCCAAATACAAGCCGGTCGCTAATAGTGAAAATATCGATTACCACCAGAGTTTGCTGGGTCCGGGCTTGCCCGGAGGCAAGAACAACCACGACACCATCGGCATGCTGGCCGTCGATGCGAACGGCCGTCTTGCCGGCGCCTGCACCACCAGTGGCATGGCCTGGAAGATGCGCGGGCGTGTGGGCGATAGCCCGATCATCGGCGCGGGTTTGTATGTCGACAACGAAGTGGGCGGCGCGACCTCCACGGGCGTCGGTGAGGAAGTGATCCGCACTGCCGGCAGCTTTCTGGTGGTCGAGTTGATGCGCCAGGGCCGCAGCCCGCAGGAAGCTTGCGAGGAAGCGGTACGACGCATCGTGAAGAAGCGTCCCGATGGCGCCAAGGCGCTGCAGGTCGGTTTCCTCGCACTGCGCCGCGATGGCGAATGCGGTGCTCACGCGATCCAGAAAGGCTTCACCTACGCTGTCTGCGACGTGCACCAACAAGACCGCCTGCTGGCCTCGCCCAGCGTCTACCAGACGATGTTCACCTGATGACTCAACAAGCACTACTCGAAATAGCCGCCGGCTCGCTGGCCTCTGCACTGGCCGCGCAGGAAGGTGGTGCCGACCGCGTTGAGCTATGCGGCAGTCTCGCGGAGGGTGGCATTACGCCATCCTATGGAACGCTTGCAGTGGTACGTGAGCGCGTTCGCATACCGATATACGTGCTGATCCGGCCGCGTGGTGGTGACTTCCTCTACGACGATGTCGATTTCGACATCATGCAACGCGATATCGAAACCTGCGCAAAGCTGGGCTGCGATGGCGTCGTGATCGGTGCGTTGAATGCCGATGGCGGCATCGATCCACGCTGTCGCGAATTGGTTGCTGCTGCGGGAACGCTGGGTGTGACCTTCCATCGTGCATTTGATGCAAGCGCCAACCTGAAGCGCTCATTGGACGATGTGATCGCACTCGGTTGCGAGCGCGCGCTCACATCGGGCGGGTGCGCGAATGCGTTGGAGGGTGCTGACGTGATTGCTGGGCTGGTGCAGCAAGCGGCAGGGCGCGTCGTTGTGATGGCCGGTGCGGGCGTGCGTTCCAGCAATCTGCTAGAGATCGCCCAACGTACTGGCGCGCACGAATTTCATGGATCGGCACGCGCTGTGCATCGTTCGCTGATGCGTCACCGCAATCCTGCTCTGCAGGATTTGTCGCCAGACACCGAGCAAACCAGCGTGGCCGAAGTGCGGGCGATGAAAAGCCAATTGGCGTCATCTCCCAAGGCGTAGCTCGTCGATTATGCGGTGAACTAACTCCTCCCCTGCGAAGTAGGGGAGGGTTGGGGTGGCGTTGCGCAATCGCGCGTTGAGGCAAGTGCATTCCCCTAGCGTCGCCCTTTCCGAAGCTCGGCGGTGCCCTGGAACGCACAAACGAAAAGCCGGCGTCTCCGCCGGCTTTTCGCCAACCCGTTTGTACGTTTGGAGCTTAAGCCAGCTCGCGGATCTTCGCGTTCAGGCGGCTCTTATGACGGGCAGCTTTGTTCTTGTGGATCAGGCCGCGAGCGGCGTAACGATCCATCACCGGCTGAGCGGCGGTGAAAGCGGCCGTAGCGGCAGCTTTGTCCTTGGCCTCAATGGCCTTGACGACCTTGCGGAGGGCGCTGCGCACCATGGAACGGGCGCTGACGTTGCGCAGGCGGCGCTGCTCGGACTGGCGCGCACGCTTCTTCGCGGACTTGATGTTAGCCAAGGTAGAACTCCGGAAATGAATTGCTTGGGTTGGAAAAAGGCGGCAATTATGACGTCAATTTGCCGTTAGGTCAAGCGGTTGGCTGCTTTTGGCGGCCTGGGCTGCTGATTCTACTAGGTTTTGGCCAGCAACCCGCTATTTTTTAGCATCCGATTGTATCTGCGTGCCGTTACAAGGGCCCGGGCGGCTGTCAAACTCTGCATCTATGCCGGCGCTATGCGCCGTTTTTCAACGCAAAAAAGGGTGTCGGCAGGGGCATGAAGTCTCCCAGCATGTTACGCGGGCTGCTGTCGTTCAGCAGCATGACCATGGTGTCGCGTGTGCTCGGGCTGTTGCGGGATATCTCGATCAGCCATGTTTTCGGCGCCAACGTCGCCACCGACGCTTTCTGGGTAGCCTTTCGCATTCCCAACTTCATGCGCCGCATGTTTGCAGAGGGATCGTTTTCCACCGCCTTCGTGCCGGTGTTCACGGAGGTGAAGGAAAAAGGCAGTCATCAGGATCTGAAAGAGCTGATGGCGCGCGTTTCGGGCACCCTGGGTGGCGTGCTGCTGGTGGTTACGGCGATTGGTGTTCTGTTCGCGCCGCAAGTGGCTACGGTGTTCACGCCGGGCGCGGTGGACGAGCCGCACAAATTCGCGCTGACGAGCGAGCTGCTGCGCCTCACGTTCCCGTTTCTGTTGTTCGTTTCGTTGACGGCGCTGTCGGGCGGCGCGCTCAACAGTTTCCATCGTTTTGGTTTGCCGGCACTGACGCCGGTGATCCTCAACCTATGCATGATTGCGGGCGCGTGGTGGCTATCCCGGCGCTTGCAGACGCCGATCCTGGCGATGGGCTGGGCAGTATTGGCCGCCGGCATTTTGCAGGTGTTGTTCCAATTGCCGGCGCTGCGCCAGCTCGATCTGCTGACATGGCCGCGTTGGGGCTGGAGTCATCCGGATGTACGCCGGATCATGCGTCAAATGGTGCCGACACTGTTCGGCTCGTCGGTGTCGCAGATCAATCTGCTGTTCGACACGGTGATTGCATCGCTGCTGATTTCAGGCTCGCAAACCTGGTTGTCGCAGGCCGATCGTTTCTTGGAATTACCGTTGGGCGTGTTCGGCGTGGCGTTGGGTACGGTGATTCTGCCGTCACTGTCGCGACATCACGTCGCTACGGACCACGAAGGTTTTTCCAAGGCGCTGGATTGGGGCTTGCGCACCACGCTGCTGATCGCCGTGCCCGCGATGTTCGGTTTGATGCTATTGGCCGAACCGCTGGTGGCCACGCTGTTCCAGAACGGCCAGTTTCGACCGTTCGATACACGCATGGCCACGCTGTCGGTTACGGCGTTGAGTTTCGGCGTGCCGGCGTACGCGCAAGTGAAGGTGCTGCTGCCGGCGTTTTATGCACGTCGTGACACGCGCACGCCAGTTCGTGCGGGCATCGCCGCGCTGATTACCAACATGCTGCTCAACGGCGTTTTCCTGCTGCTGCTGTATGCGATGTGGGCGCCGGCCAATTTGAAGGCGGGGCCGCTACTGGATGGCCTGTCGAAAGTGACGGGGCTGCATTTGGCGCTAGGCATGGCGAGTGCGCTGGCCAGCTACATCAACCTGCTGCTGCTTTGGCGTTGGCTGGGGCAGGCCAATATTTATCAGCGCCAACCGGGTTGGCGGAAGCACCTGATCCGGCTCGCACTAGCTTGCGCGGCGATGACGCTGGTCCTTTTGATCGGCCGCTGGTACTGGCCGGATTGGACGCAAATGCAGGTTGTTGGCCGCGTTTGGCGTCTGGCGCTGTTGGTCTGCGCGGGCGGGGCGACCTACGTCGCGACGCTTTTCGCGGCAGGTTTTCGTCTACGCGAATTGCACCACGCATGACCGTTATACTTGGCCGATGATGAAACTGTCCCGGGACGTCGCGGGGCCGTGCGTGGCCCCCGGCGGCAGTGTGATTGCGGTCGGTGCTTTCGATGGGCTGCATCGCGGTCACCAAGCTTTGCTCAGCGAAGTGCGCGAGCGTGCGCAGGCGCTTGGCTGCACGCCGATCGTGGTGAGCTTCGAGCCACTGCCGCGCGCTTACTTTTCCAAAGAGCCGGTGCCGCGCCTGTCCAGCGTGCGCGAGAAGCTGCTTGGCTTCGCGGCAGCAGGTATGGAACACACGCTGCTGCTGCGGTTCAATCGTGCACTGACGGCGATGTCCGCCGAGGATTTCATCCAGCGTGTGTTGATCGATCGGCTCGGCGTACGCGAAGTCTGGGTCGGCGCTGATTTCCGCTTCGGTCACAAGCGCACCGGTGACGTCGCCATGCTGGAAAAGATCGGCGCCGAGCGCGGGTTCGCCGCGCATACGATGCCGGCAGTGACGCTGGATGGTGAGCGCGTCTCTGCGAGCCGGGTGCGGGCACTGCTGGCGGCCGGGAATTTTGGCGCTGCTGCGCCGCTGCTGGGCCGCCCCTTCGTGATCGAGGGCAAGGTGGAGTACGGCAAGCAGTTAGGCCGCACCCTGGGTTATCCCACCGCCAATATCCATCTGCGCGAACGGGCTACCCCCGTTCACGGCATTTTCGCCGTGCGGGTGGGGCTGGGCGAAGGCGAGTGCAGCTGGCCGGGCGTGGCCAGCCTGGGCACGCGGCCCACGGTCAACGAGGTTGTCGAGCCTTTGCTGGAAGTCCATCTGTTCGATTTCGATGGCGATCTCTACGGCCAGCGCATGGCGGTGGAATTCGTGGCCAAACTCCGCGAGGAGATGAAATTCGACGGATTGGACCCATTAAAGGTACAAATGGATCATGATGCACGTTCGGCCCGGGAGATCCTGGGCATGAACCC
>CAJCJD010000212.1 GCA_903970555.1 Vulcanimicrobiota bacterium | reverse complement strand
GGCCTCGGCCAGACCGAAGCCGCGCATGAACTGTGCAGCGGCGTGCCGGCAAAGCGCCGCGCACACAAGGTGATCGAGGGCGCCGGCCACTACGGCATTTTCAGCGGCCGCCGCTGGCGCGAGACGGTATATCCACAGGTGCGGGATTTTATTCGGAAGTTTGACAAGGTGACGGTGGTGGGGAAGAAGGCGCCTGCAGCGGGCTGATTTGACTCATCCAGCTGTAACTCGCTAGTCGTCTTAATCTGAAACCCAAAAAGCTGAAGAGCTTTCACCCTCCTTCGGAGGGCGAGTCACTTTCTCTTGCGTGGCCAAGAGAAAGTAACCAAAGAGAAGCCCATCCCACTTGGCGCATGCCGGGCTACGCCTGCCAAGTCCGTGCGCCGAGGCCGGGCTTTTCGACAGGACTCCTGTCCTGACGAAAAGGAATCGATATCTATGTCGATTCCCCTGCGGGCATGTCGACCTCACCTCACCGCCGCACAGAGGTTTGGAAAAGCAAAGCAGCTTCCCCGCAATTTTGTTAGGCCGTATAACGCTGGAATAAAGCGGCGGCGAAGCCGTCCGCTTGGATGATTGCTTAGGTTGCGTTCGTCCAACTTTCCCTACGCAACTCGCGGACCACTTGGCTTTGGGTAGATTGGCAGCTCAAAGAAATGCCCATGAACCACAACTGGATTCGTTTGCCCATGATAAAACGGTATGACTTTCCAGCGGAACTGGCTTTGGTACTGAACTCTATCCAACGCATATCCACTAATGTGCGCTGTTAGTACCATGGCATCCTTTGACATAGTGGCACCCAGCTGAAGCCCCCGTAGGAAAAATGTATTGAGAAGGTGCACAGGGAATTCAACAGTGCGCTTCTGGTTCGGTGAGCAACTGGGTATGTCCGTAGTCCACTTGTGGCAGAGCGGTAGGCCAGTCCCACTGCCATCTGGCTTCGAGCACATCAAGCTCTTGATGGGTACACCTTCGCCGGCACATGCCCCGCCGTCCATCACGGAAAATCCCAGAGTTCCAATGCGTTCTGACAGATCGAACTCTCCGTTGGGATCCTCCAGCTCCCAAACTATTGTTACTTCAAGTGCCGGGCTTTGCCCGAAATTCTGCAACGAGAAAGTCGGTAGAGTTGGAGCCGTATCCTTCCAACGCTTTCTAGCCAAGAAGACAGGCTCACCGTTAAGGCTATCGGGATGCGGCCAGAAGAACTGAAAATCGAAGAACTCTTTCTCAAGTATTAGCTTCGGCGCTAGTTCCAAACTTCTTCCGAGCCTAGCTTCTTTAACAGCTTCTCGCGCGGCCCTAGCGCTAAGCCAAGATATCCAAGCACCCACGACTGCGGACAAAACTGCCACAACAGTACTGATGGCAGTTAGAACTTGGGGCCAGTCGCTATTTTGCGCATCAATTACGAGCAAGATTTCCCCCTAATAACCAAGCGCTTGATAAACCTCAGATTGAGGCATACGCAATGGATGTTCGGGCTCGGTGCGCTTTGCGTCAAGCAAGTAGACACTCAGCGAGACAAGGCTTTTTGCGTCAGATCAAGCGCGCAGGATGCGCGCTGCTTTTAAATGGGGCCCCTGTGCGGCGGTGAGGTGGGGGCGATAGGCCCGTAAGGGGAATCGACAGGGATGTCGATTCCTTTTCGTCAGGGCAGGATGCCCTGTCGAAAAGCCCGGCCGCACCTCACGGACTTGCCGGGCATGGATGCCCGGCAAGCGCCAAGCGGGGTGGCTTTCTCTTTGGTCACTTTCTCTTGGCCACGCAAGAGAAAGTGACTCGCCCTCCGAAGGAGGACGAAAGCTCTTCGCTTTAATCCATAAAACAGAAGAGCTTCGCGAAGAACAGCCAGCGAAAATCAGCGCGACTAACCGCGAGCAAAAAACGAGCGGAACGCCTCGACCACCCTCTCCACACCCTCATCATCCACATCCAAATGCGTCACCAACCGCAACGTCGGCAGATACCCGATGCTGATGCGAATACCGGCCGCCTTCATATGGACGTCCAAATCGCGCAGGCGATCAGCAGGCACGTCGACGTAGACCATGTTGGTGAACTGACCCAGCAGGTTGACGCCGGCGATCTCGCGCAGGCGGCCGGCCAGATAGGCGGCGCGGCGATGATCGTCGGCCAGCCGCGCGACATGGTGATCGAGCGCGTGGATGCACGCCGCGGCGAGCAGGCCGGCCTGGCGCCAGCCGCCGCCGGCGACCTTGCGCCAGCGCCGCGCTTTGTCGATCAGCGCCTGCGAGCCGACCAACACCGAACCGACCGGCGCGCCCAATCCCTTCGACAGGCACACCGACACGCTGTCGAAATACTGTGCGATGTCGCGCGCAGGGACGTTGCCGGCGACCGCTGCATTGAACAGGCGTGCGCCATCGAGATGCAGCCCGAGCCCGCGTTCGCGAGTCAGAGCGTGCGCGGCTTTCAGATAATCCTGCGGCAACACGCGGCCCCACCAGGTGTTTTCCAGTGCCAGCAGCTTGGTGCGGGGAAAATGCGGATCGACCGGTTTGATCGCCGCGAGCACCTTGTCCAGCGACAGCGTGCCATCGGCGTCCTGCGGAATCGGCTGCGGCTGGATGGAACCGAGTACGGCGGCACCGCCACCTTCCCAGCGAAAGGTATGTGCATCGGCACCGACCAGATATTCGTCGCCACGCTCGCAGTGCGCCATCAAGGCAAGCAGGTTGGACTGGGTACCGGTCGGTACGAACAATCCGGCCTCGAAACCGAGATCGCCGGCTAGTCGCTGCTGCAGTGCGTTGACGGTGGGATCTTCGCCGTAGACATCGTCACCGACATCGGCCAGCAACATCGTTTCGCGCATGGCCTGCGTCGGCTGAGTGACCGTGTCGCTGCGTAAATCGACAACTCGCATGGCGGACTCTCGCAGTTTGAATTGAAAAATTAAGCGGGTAAGGCTTGCGATTGGCGAAACCGGAATCAGCCGCTGCGGCGGAAATACAACCAGCCTGCCGTGGCGAGTATCAGAATAGGCAGCAGGTTCGCCAGCAGCGGCGGCATGCCGTAGACGGTGCCGAAGTTGACCATCGCCTTCTGCAGAAAGTACCAGCCGATCGCCAGCAGCATGCCGATGAAGATGCGCTTGCCGAGGCCGCCCGAGCGCAACGCGCCGAACGCGAACGGCATGGCGCACAGCACCAGTACCAGTACGCTGAGCGGATACAGCGCACGACCCCAGAAAGCGACGGCATAGACACCGGGCGATTCGCCGTTGGCGGCGCGATAGCGGATATTGCGCCGCAGATCGCGCATGGAGAGGTACTGCGGCAGGATGATCGACTGCGCCAGCACCTGCGGGTTGAGGCCGGTAGCCCATGGCTGGGTGGCGAGCGTGGTGGTGTGTACGCCGGTCGCATCCAGCGTACTGTCACGCACATCCTTGAGCAGCCAGTGCTTGCCGTTGTGTTCGGCCGACTTGGCCCATTCGAACCGGGTCAGCTGGCCGTCCGGCGTCATGGTGAAGATGCGCACATCGGCCAGCTCGACGCTGCTGATGCCCTCGTGACTGGTCAGCATGCTGCCGCGCGCGTTGATGAAGTTGTTGCCGTCACGCGCCCAGGTGCCGCTGCTGGTGGAGCCGACATTGGCGTTCTTCATGCGCAGTTGCATGGATTGCGCTTTCTGGTCTCCCCACGGGCCGATCGTTTCACCCATGATGACCACGCCGATGATCAGCAGCGTCACCACGCCAACCGCCGAGATGGCGATGCGCAAGCGCGACATACCGGCCGCGCGCAGCGCGGTCAGCTCGCCGGTCGAAGCCAGGCCGCCCAGCCCCAGCAGGCCGCCGATCAGCGCCGCGTTGGGGAACATCTCGTAAAGCCGGCGCGGGAACGTCACCATCACATAGACGATCGCGTTATTCAGCGTATAACCGTTCTTGCCGACGCTTTCGAGCTGGCGCAGGAACTGGGTCACTGCATCGAACCCTGTCAGAACCAGCCACACCATCAGCACCGAGCCGATGACGCTCATCATCACCAACCGATCGACGCGCTTGATATTGAACACGCTCATGTCAGCTCGCTCATGCGCGCTGGCTCGCACGAAGCCTGCGTGGCGAATACTGCTTCCACAGCAGCCAGCCGGCTATCGATATGACCAGGACATGCAGTGCCCACATCGGTGCCTCGCTGTGCCAGTGCCCTTTGGCGATCTGGCCGCGGCACAGCGCCAACACGACGTAATAAAGATAGAAAGTCACGATGGCGAGAAACAGACGACCATAGCGCGGCTCGCGTGGACTCTGGCGTGACAGCGGCAGCGCCAGCAGCAGCAGCACCAGGGTCAGCGGTGGCGAATTGACGCGCCAGGCAAGCTCGGCGCGTGCCAGAGGATCGTGCGACCGCAGCAAGGTCAGCGTATCCATCGAGTGACTCGGATCGTTGTCGTCGTCATCGGACTGCACGCTGGAAAGCGACGTGTCGTTGCGCTCGTACTGCATCTTGCGCCAGTTGTCCGCGCCCAGCGGTATGTCGTACTGCCAGCCGGTGCGGAAGGTGATGAAGCGGTCCGAACCGTTGCTTTCCTGATACAACTCGCCGTGGTCGGCGCTCACCACCTTCAGATGCAGGGCGCCGCCGGCCGCATCGCGCTGCGTTTCGACGAAGGCGTGGCCGAGCTTGCTGCCGTCGCGGCTCAGCGTGTCGACAAAGATGATGCCGCCCTTGCCGGGCAGATCGGTAAAGCGCCCCGCATCCAGGCCGGCCGCGATCACCGAGCGGTTGGCCACCGCCACCATGTTGTTGCTGGTGCTGACCGCCCACGGGCCCACCCACAGCGAAACGGCTGCCGTAATGACCACCAGCACCGCGCTGAGAATCAGCACCGGCTTGAGCAATCCGCCCGGCCCCATGCCGGAGGAGGCAAGCACGTGCATCTCGCTTTCCCGATACATGCGGCCAAGGCCCATGAGCACACCGAGAAAGCTGGCCAGCGGCACCATATTGGTCAGTCCATCGAGCGTCTGCAGGCCCAGCACCTGGAACATCACGCTGGCCGGAAAGCTGCCGTTGGCGACCTGCTGCAGCACCTTGGCAAACGCGCTGCCTGCCACCACCACCAGCAGCACGACCACGGTGGCGGCTACGGTTTGC
>CAJCJD010000211.1 GCA_903970555.1 Vulcanimicrobiota bacterium | reverse complement strand
CTTCCTCGACATCCAGGAGAAAGAAGCGCAATGGTGGCGCGACGCTTGTATCGCCTATTTCCAGAGCATGTCCAAACACCCACTTCCACCGGGCTTCGCCCCGCCGCAGCACTCGCTCAAATACTACGAATCCCTTTCATTCCCTTATGTGCCAGGTTTTTCATCTTGGTGACCCATTGGGATAATGGATCGAATTCGTTCTCCGTCAATAACTAGGTGAGTTAGGCCAATCAGGCGCCCTCCCTCGCCAAGGCCCATGCTATGCCGGTCATCGCTCCTTCGCTCGCCACACACGCAAAACGGCCATGAATCGCATTTAAAATCAAAGCACTGCAATCGGCGCCTTTGGCACCGCGAATTGCGCGCATACTGGCAAGACTTCGCCGCCCGAAGTGATCAGGGGTCTCAACCAAACCCACACGGGCAATTGCCCTAAGCGAGGTTCTTATGAAGACCATCACACCATGGCTTGCTCTGTCGTTCGCGCTGTTATGTGCCGCCGGAGCTCGGGCAGCCGATACAAATAATGCAACCATTATTCGGGGTTACACCGATATTGTGGCGCCTGCCGATCAACAGGCTTATGAAACGGGCGTAAAAAACTTCAATCAATGCCTGCATCAACATGGCTTCAAATACACATGGACGGCATGGACGCACGAAACGGGCGACACCTACAGCTATTCGTATACCTCTGAGCCACTTTCATGGGATAGCTTCGATGCGATGAACCCCGCGAGCAAGGCTTGCGATCAGGCATTCAGGGAGAGCGTGAATCCACACTTGAAAAGCGAAACAAGCGCGTTTGTCGAGGTGATGCCGGAACTAAGTCACATGCCCAAGGGCATGGGGATGACTGCACCCTTCATTGAAGTCACGTACTTCAAGCTAAAGCCTGGTCACGAGGCGTCCGAGGCGTTTGCAGCGGCCGCGAAAAAGATCGCTGCTGCCGCCGAAAAGTCCAACTGGTCCATTGACTACATCATGGGAGCGGTGAGAGAAGGCGGTGAAGATGCACCCGACTTTATGCTGATAAGTTCCGCTAAGAGCTGGGGAGATCTTGGTAGAGATCCTGACCCGACGGTGTGGAAGATGGTCGAGAATGTCTACGGCAAGGAAAGCGGTCAGGCGATCCGTAAATCTGTCAACGATGCGATTCAGAGTGTGTCGTCGCACGTCGACAGCTATAACGCCGATTTGACGTACACCTCATCTGGTAAATGATGTGTTCCCTAACGGGAGTGGCCCGCACCGCGGGCCACTCTTCCGCAGACGGCGGAGTCGTGGACGGCTTGAGAGTAAGCGGATTTATTGCGAAGTACGACGCGGCGAAAAGGCGAGCACCAAGCATATCGCCAAGACGATCAGGTCGATCCACACGAACCAATCGCCCCAGCTCGCATACAACGTGTGCGTATCGCGCAGCGGAAGGTCTCCCACCAACTTGGCATCGCTCCGCTCGCTTGACGCCTCTGCCACGACGCGACCACGATCGTCGCTCAATGTAAGCCGGCCGGAATACGCGGCGCGCGCGATGGCGAAACCGCTCTCGACGCCACGCATGATCGCCATGCGGCTATGCAGCCAGCCATCCACAGTGAAATCGGATGCAGGCACCAGCAGTAGCTGTGCATTACGTGCCGCATAGGCATGGCCAATGTCGTGGAAATCCATATCCTTGCAGATCGCCAATCCAATCCTCGGCTTGCCGTTGAGCATCGTATAGCTGTCACCGGGCGTGTACTCCTCCAGGCCGATGAGAAGATGATGTTTATTGTAAGTAGCCGGCGACGTCGTATCAGGCTGGAACACCATCAGCATGTTGCGCGGAGTGGCCGGGTCGCCTTTGAAGGCGACGCCAGTACCCACAATCAGCTGGCGCTGTTTCGCCAGCTGCGCGAAGGCGGGAATGGTCGCATCGGTGGTCGTGAAAGATGTTTCCGGAATCAGCGCGATACGCGCGCCGTCATTCGCGAGGCTATCGAGCGCATTTACATAACGCGCCTCCAATGCCTGCCCATGTTCATCGTGCAACGCAGGTTGGCCCTGCTTCTCCAACGCGACCAGACCGATGCGCATTGTTGTCGTAGCGGGTGCCTGCAAACGCCAGCCGCCATAGGCGATGGCAGCCACGATAAACAGTGCAGTGACCGCGGTCACCGATAGACGGCCACGTCTTGAGGCCTGTGGCGTCGTCAACACGGCGACAGCTGCTGGAAACAGCAGTACAAGAAAGCTGATGCCCCAGAGGCCCGTCACCGCAGCGACCTGGATGATCGGAAGCGCATCCATTTGCGTGTAACTGATGTTGAAGAACGTGCTGTGCGGCGAGAGCAGACTGTTCACGTACTCCATAGCAACCCACAGCGCCGGCACTCCCAAAGCAGCAGCCAGTGTGTAGCCACGCAGCAGCAATCGCCGAAAAAGCAACACGCATAGCATCAACATCAGGCCAGGAAAGGCGATGAAGCACGCAATCACCAACACTGGCAAGCCAATATACGTGTGTGTGTACACCCATAGATTCATGCCGCCGATCGCATAGGCCATAAAGGCCGCCAGTGCCGCCCACCTTGCACTAACGCGCGGAGCAAGCCATAGCACCGGCAGCGGCGCTAGCCACATGAGCCACCACAGCGGTTGCAAGCCGCTGCCGAACCACCAGCCAATCGCGGCCAGCGCGGTTGCTAATAGCCTTGCCCACAGTGCGAAACCATCAGGCTTTGATGCCATCGATCAGTCTCCCCAGCGATTGTTTATAGAACGCGCGGAACTGCGCCTCGTCATAGCTGAAGCGCCCGGCGCGATAGAGCACGATCAGGCCGTGCTGCTGCGCCCATATGGCCATCGCCACGTCGTGTGGATCGTCTTGTTTCAATACACCCTTGGCCATGCCCTCGACGATCGCGTCGATCAAGACATTGAAGGTGGGTGAAAGACCGGCTCGAAAATCCTCTGGATAACGTCGTGCATCGTCACGACGTACCGAAAAGGCGTGGTCGAACAAGTGCGGGTGCGCTAGCGCGTAATCCAGATACGGGTCTGCTAGCGTGATCAATTGCTTGAGAAGGTCGCGGTTTTGCGTGCGCGCCCGCCAATCCTGCGCGGCGGCATTGAAGCTGTCGTCAGAGAGCCTTTTCAGCAGCGCGTCGCGATTGGGGAAATGGCGGTAAATCGCCATCGGCGTGATACCTACCGCGTCGGCCACGCGGCGCATGGTCACGGACTCGACGCCTTCACGATCAAACAGTCGGTGGGCAGCCCGAAGGATCTTCTCGGCGGTGGTCAGGTGCGTCATGTATACAATGTATACATGAGATCTTTCGCTGCGCAACAGCCATCAGTCACCCCAGCGGGGTTTCCCCTTAGGCCTTCTTCGCGCGCTCACCAAGAGCCTGTGCAATGGTCGCACAGGACGGTTGCGGATCGCCGCCGCAAATCAGTAATGCAAAATGGCGCCGATCAAGGCGACGAACTGATAATCGTGTTTGCCTTTGTCGTAGGCTGCCTCGTCATACGAGTGGTCGTAGCGGAGCTCTGGCCGAATCTCCAGGTCTTGGGATACCCAATGCGTAAGCCCAACAGTGTGCGTGGTATAGCGCGTGGCGTAACCCGTCCGCTGTCCTTTCTCGTCGTTGTAGAACTCATTGCGGATCGACACCATGTTGCGGGTGTCCAACTCGAAGTTCAGATAATTGACGACACCGAACTCACCGGCCTCACCCGATAGCGGTGACGATCCGGCCACTCCCGGTGTGCCTCCCGGACCATATCCAGGAATGCCACGACCATACATTTCGTAGGCCTCGGTAAGCATGTGAAAGCGCTGGCTGAAACGATGACCCCATGTCGCCACGTACATCTGGACGTTGTCGTAGTTGTAATTGTCGCCGTTCAAGCTGTTGATGCACGGATAGAGCATGTCGTTGTTGTCGGCTGATACCCAACGAGCGCAAGCTTGCAGCGTGGGCCGCGCGCTGTGATTCCAGACGGCCGTATCGTTACTGCCGTTGATCCCTAGTTGCACCGTCCATTGCGCACTCAGGCGTGTCGTCGTCAATACGCCCATTTGCGTGTATGGATCGGCCGTATACAGAACGGAATGAGTCACCAAATAGTTGTTCGGGGAAAATTGCGCCTCGATGTCTGGCAGCGATAGCCAGCGACCGAACCGGATAACCATACCCTCCGCGACCCACGGCACGTAGAGATCCGCATAGAACAACATCGGATCGATGCCATAGATGTGGCCCGGAAGTTGGGCATTGGGCGCTGGATTGTTCAGCAGCTGATTGCTGAAGACCCCTTTCATCGTGGTGAAGTGGTAGTCGTAGCCGTAGAGGGTGGAGACGTCGAATCCCCAATCGAGATGATCGGTCTGCACGGTGTCCACAATGCGCTGAACATTGAAGACCACCTGGTTGAACTCGACTCGGTTCGGACGCACGGCATACGAGAGCGGGAAGTTGGTGAAGCGGGAGGTACTGAGGTTTCCCGCCACGTTCACCCAGCCAAACATTTCGATGCGATGCTTTTGCATCCATTGCCCAAGCGTCGTGCATCCCAACGCCTTCTCAAGGGGATACTGCGAGTTCTCATCGGGCGCACCAATAGGAAAGCTGACCCCGCCAAGTTGCCACTCGGCCGATGGAAAAGCCGGCGAGTCCAAGGGAGCTGCCAAACCCCTTCGCGCTGGCGCAGGGCTGCTTGAGTCAGAAGGTTGTGCGTCCTCGCGGTAAGCAGCACCCAGGCACGTGAGGATATTTTCCGCGCAATCACTACTCTGCGCCAGCGAAGGTGTTGCCTGCCCTGCATCGACGGGCATACCGCCTGGCGATCCCATTAAGACGCCAGACGCCATCGCATAAGCGCTCGATATCGCGCCCAAGGTCGTCCATACCGCGGTCAGCATCGCGCAACGCATCGCCGCCTCCGTCTCACGCACATGTCGTTGACGTCCATGGCGATGATGCCACAGCGGCTGGCAAGGAATTTCAGGCAGCACCGCTCCATGCGTGCTTGAGCTATACCTCTAGGCTTTCTACCGCTCGGCTCGAAACCACGCTACGTAAGACCACCTAGGCGGCCGCACCCTGCTCGAAATGCAGCGCCGGCAATGCTTCGATCTGCGGCCTTGCGAACAGATAACCCTGTTGAAGCGCAATGCCAAGATCGCACAGGGCATGGGAGTCGTCGGTGGTCTCAACCCCTTCCGCTACGACTTGCACGCCCAGTTCCTCACACATGCTGACCGTGTGCCGGATGATGGCCCGGCGAGGGCGGTCGACGGCAATGCCTTTGATAAGCGCGAGATCCAACTTGAGTAGATCAGGCTGAAATTCCGCCAGGAGATTCAAGCCCGAGTACGCGGCACCGAAATCGTCGATCGCAATGAGAATGCCTTGCGCCCGATACGATCGGAGTGCAACAAGAAGGTGCTCGAAGTCGGAGATCGCCTCCTGTTCGTTCACCTCGAAAATGATGCGCGTAAGCGGCCAATCCACACGACGCGCCACGGCCATCGTCGCCTGCATGCATGTATCGAGTTCGTACACCGCGTTAGGCATGAAGTTGATGGAAAGCCGCGACGGCGGTCGCAGTCGTCCCGCCCACTCGAGCGCCGTCACCCGGCAAAGCTGGTTGAATGCATTGCGATTGGATTCATCGACTGCGGCAAGGATCTCGCTTGCAGCCGATCCATCTTGGCCACGGACGAGCGCCTCGTGCGCAAACGCGGTTTTTTTCACGACATCGACAATGGGCTGAAAAGCCATGGTGATGGGCGTTGGAAAGGCTCGTCCATCACGGCACGCTTCACAAGTTTTCATGTTGCTCACCGACACAGATGCCCATGGTCACAAACCGATATGTGTTTCTTCCCGCTTCCTTCGCTGTGTAAAGCGCCTCATCAGCAAGCTTCATAAGCACTTCGTCCGACAGCGCCCCCTTGCAGAGCACGGCACCCATGCTCATATGCACATCGATGCTGTGCGTCCCAGTGAGAACGGCCATATGCAGTTTTTGCCACACTGCATGCACGAATGCCCGCGCCTCGAGCTCGCTACCTATGCGATCGCACAGCACCACGAACTCGTCACCACCGATGCGCGCAGCCAATGCGCCATCTCGCACCAGGCCCTGCATGCAACGTCCTACTTCTGCGAGAACCGCGTCGCCCGCGGCATGCCCGTGCGAGTCGTTGATGGACTTGAAGTTGTCGACATCCAGCAAGATCAAGAGCACCGCCGACTTCCGCTGCTCGGCCTGCCTGAGAACCGGTGACGCCTGTTCATTGAAATAGCGTCGATTGGCCAGACCCGTCAACGCATCCTGATGCGCGAGGCGTAGCAGTTCGCGCTCCACGTTTTTGATGTGCGTGATTTCCGTCGTCAGTGCATAGAGGCCACGAACATGACCGTCCTCATCCTTGTCCGGAACATAGTGGGTTTGAAAGTGAAGCATGCGGTCGCGATAGGTCGCTTCATACTCGAACCACACCGACTCACCTTCGTACGCCCTTTCCAGATAGCCCTTTATTTGCTCGTAGAGCATAGCGCCGCGCACTTCCTTGACCGTTCTTCCAATGATCGACGATGGCGTATCCCCGGACACCTGTTCCACGAAACGATTGATATAGGTGTATCGCTCTGACATGTCTATGCGAGCAATCACCGCGGGTACGTTGTCGGTGATCGTCCGCAACTGCGCGCGACTTTCGAGGAGTGCCTGTTCAACGAGCACTCGGCGCGTGACATCGCGACCGGTATAGATGATCTCTGTCGTGCCATCGTCGTCGGGACTGGTAACGAGCCGCGCAAACGCTTCAATCCAGAGGTAATGACCGTCCCGGTGCTGCAGCCGGTAAGTAGCAGTCGTTGCTCCGCCGTGACGACGCAATGTTGCCACCACCTCCGCGATGCGCTCCCGATCCGCTGGATGGATAAGATCAGGACGTGGCTTGACGAAGTCCTCCGTCTCCCAGCCGAGCAACTCCTTTATCGAAGGCGAAACATATTGCCGATCGCCATTGGGCCGGATGCGCATCACCAAGTCGCCGCTATTGTCGGCCAGCATGCGATAACGAAGCTCGCTTTCACGAACACGCGCCTGCAACCGTTCTTGCTCAGACAGAGCCAGCGCAACGGGCAGAGCAATCAGCCATGAAGTGCCGACAAAGACCTGCGCCATGACGGTCCTCATGACTGGCGTTGCATCGACGATCAGTTTGAAAGGCCCCACATCGAACGCCGTTGCAGCGGTCGTAATCAAAGCGATAACGGCAATGCCAAAGACCATGCCAACGAAGCGGTGACGGAAAACCAGTAGCAGCAAAGGCGGGTACACCAAAAACAGCATGGGGTAGCGCGATCGCGTGAAGACAACGCAGGCGATGACGATGAGCAGCGACAGGTTGCGCAGCAATAGCCACGGATTGCCTGACGGATCGCTCGCCCACCACCCTCTAGTCAACACGACTATCGACGTCGTTGCGGCGATCGTCATGCCCAGCAAATGAGCACGAAAAAGCGTGTTGTAGGTGGCCCAGAAAGCCGCATCCGGCCAGGATCTCTGGACCAGCGCCGATCCGAAAGTGGAGAAAATGCACGCGACAATCGCCCCGATCAGGGCGACACGTGCAAGATCCAGAAACCGCGTTTCAGGCGTGATGACCGGAAATTGCCGCCGTATCGCCACGGCGACGATCCATGTCTCCGCCATGTTGCACAGTCCGAATAGAACGGTCGGAATGATCGGAGAACCGAGGACTTGCCGCGCCGCCACGTAACCCAGAAAACCCGCCAACAGCAGCGGCCACCCCTCTTTGAGCGGTTTTCGCACCAACCAGCCGATCAAGGCGCCGTTTGCCAGCCACAGGGACGCCGGACTATGGGTGAAACGAGCCAGCGCAATGGAATACAGCGACAGGCTCCCGGTTAAGGCAAACAAGCCCAGAAGCTGCCAACCCATTCTTGGGTAATGCCGGAAAAGCATGTTGAAATCCTAGGGTTCGGGCTCTCATAGCAATCGCCTGGGCAAGCCCCACGACCTTTTATGCAAGCAAGAGTTTTGCCAAAGACTAGGTTTTATCGGCAGAACCGACGGGGCGATTGAGGATTTTTCTGAATGGGCGCAGGAAGAGGCCACGCGCCACACGGGTGTGCGACGAAATTCGGCGTCAGGTGGCTTTGCGCCACGTCGATCCCTTTAACTGCCTGGAGCCCACTTCACGTGGTTTATGAAGAGCAGGCGCCCTCAGCGCCTTAGTGGTGCAACGCGAGCGTCACCGCAATCTCAAGAACAATGAGAACAACGATCGTGATTTCGAGCAGTTCGGAGCGTTGGCTTGATGCCTCCGCGTAGAGCGCGGCATACGTATCGCGAATGATGGCCAATTTTCGATCGACCGAGGCACTGAGCGTGGACACCTTGAACAGCCCAAGCGCGGCGCTGTAGACGCGTGCGAGATAGACGTCCTCGGTCACTTGCAGCGCGTTATCGACCTTTTCGGTCAGTTGGGTCACTTCTGCCACTAGCGTATACAAGTGACGAGCAAGGTGGGCAAAACGCCGAGAGGCGAGGAAAGACACCAGATGCCTCGCCGCCTCCACGCGGTCGTACATACGCGGCAGCTCGTCGTCCAGCAGCGTGTCGTAATAGCGAAACTCCACCAGCTGCGCATTCGCCACCTCGATCACGTCGGCCACATCGGAATCGCCACGCGGTTCGTAGATGAAGGCGCGATCCCACGTCAGCACTACCAGATCGTCCGCGTAGTAGGAAAAACTGCGCGCTAGCAGGTCGCGGCGCGATGCAGTGGACAACGGTCGCGTCTCGCCAGATAGAAGGCCGAACAGATCGACACGCTCGCTAAGTGCGACAGCATTCAGCGGTTCGTCCAGTGCGTGAACAATGCCGAGCAGGTAGTCTTCTTGCAGCCGCGTGTCGGGCGCAGGCCGATCCAATGCCGGCAAGATCACCTGACGTACGCGATCGAGCAACGCAGTCCAGAATCCCGATTCGGCATTAGGTCCTACGGCCTGATCGAGCGCGTTGAACTGCGTGACAAACGCATCCCATGCGATATTCGTCACCGCCACGCGAACAGCGAGCGCAGCCACGCCGAAGTCGTACAGACGCACGGATATTTCGGCGGTAACTTTCTGTGCCCCCAGCATCAGTGCGTCTGTTCCCAAGGACAGGCGCAATGGAGGAATATCGAATGCAATGGCCTTGGTCGGCGTGCTGGAAAGATGCGTACGGCTAGTCGCGCCACCGACATGCGCAGCCCATAACGACTCGGATCGCGCCAGATCGATCGAATAGGCAATGTCGAACAGACGCAGCGCAACCAGCTCGCCCGACTGCACCGTGATCGCGTGTGCGTTCATGACACAACCCATTTGCGTGAATGTATCGCGCTAGCCGTGATGAGGCGATAGCGACAGCGCCGCTTCATGCGGATCATGTTGAGTACCGTGTGGGGTCGGAGGGAAACTCACGCTAGCTGAGCCGTTGCTCAGTCCACAAGTATCATGATCGTAAAATTCGCAGCGATGGTTACGGTGAGCGACTCACGCGCCGCATTGCCAAGAAGCGCGAGGCTCAAAACGAGCCGATGGCGTTTCTTTGCATCAGCTCGCCTTGGTCTTCCCGCCAGGCTTCTTCGCCTTCCCCGCCGCCTGCACGCCATGCGCATGCAGGATCGCGCCAATCAAACCTGGAAAGCGCTGCTCTATTTCACCGCAGCGCGTCGTGTTGAACATTTCCACACCCTGCCGTTCGCTACGGATCAGGCCCGCATCCCTTAGCGCACGGAAATGTTGTGAGAGGGTGGATTTGGGGATATTACGTTCCTTGATCTGCAGGAAGTTCGAGCATGTGGCCGCACTGCCGGAACCGGCCAATTCCGCATAGATCGCCGCCCGCACAGGATCGGACAAGGCATGCAGGATGCCTTCTACGGAGATGTCTTCGATCGATGGGTGAACTAAGGGCCTCATGGCGCTCATTTTACCAGTCCCTTGACAAATAGTTCTATAGTTCATATGTTTCGAACTACTGGAATTCATACCCCCTTCAGCCCCACAACCCAACCCAAACCCACTAGGAATCGTCATGAGCAAGCTCAAAGGTAAAGTCGCCCTCGTTACCGGCGCATCCAAAGGTATCGGCGCTGCCATTGCCAAGTCGTTCGCCGCGGAAGGCGCTTCGGTAGCGGTCAATTACGCATCCAGCAAGGCCGGCGCCGATGCCGTTGTCGCCGAGATCGTCAAGGCCGGCGGCAAGGCTGTGGCCGTTCGCGGCGACGTCTCCAAGGCAGCCGACGCACAAGCCATTGTCGAAGAAACGGTTAAGCACTTCGGCAAGCTGGATATCCTGGTCAACAATTCGGGCGTCTACGAGTTCGCCCCACTTGAGGCCATCACGGAAGATCACTACCACAAGCAATTCAACGTCAACGTGCTCGGTTTGCTGCTGACCACCCAGGCTGCTGCGAAGCATCTCGGCGAAGGGGCCAGCATCATCAACATCGGCTCCCTCGTCACACGCATCGTGCCTCCCGGCAGCGCTGTTTACACGGCAACCAAGGGCGCAGTCGATGCCATCACCGGCGTGCTGTCGCGCGAACTTGGGCCGCGTAAGATTCGCGTCAACGCACTGAATCCCGGCATGGTCGAAACCGAAGGCACACAGACGGCCGGCTTTATCGGTTCGGATTTCCACGCCGAAGCGATCAAGCAAACACCGCTCGGCCGCATCGGCGAACCGAACGACATCGCCTCGATTGCGGTATTCCTTGCATCCGACGATTCGTACTGGCTGACCGGCGAGCATCTGTTTGCGAGCGGCGGCGCACGCTGATAACTGAGAGCGCGAAATGAAAAAGGCCTCGCCGTTTAGGCGAGGCCTTTTTTCTTATATCAGTCGGCGGCACATCGATCAGCGAAGGATCACCGCCGCGGTTCACGCTTACTGTCTGTGCACCGCGCCATCGCCGATGCCAAGACAGATACGGGCGAAAGGCTTCGGACGTGTCGCGCGAGATATGTCGGCACTGCGCTTTTTGCTGGTGCTAACAATAGGTACGGCGGTAACGATGCCCATGGAATTTGCCGCCACCCGTTGGTGACTGCCGCCCATTTGCCCAAACAATCGGTCGATCCAGTGCGAATGCATGACATGCCTCCACGAATGCTTGACATCTCGTCAAGGTAGAGGCATTCCAGATCCCGGAAAAGCGACATCTTTACAAGCCAGACTTGAGCTAATTTCAATAGTGAGGCGTGATGCTCTAGCCTAGGAGTCCATGCCCACCGCCCGGCGCATAACCGTCACATAGCCAACACACTGGCCGATTTGCCCCCCACCCTAGTCCCGTTTGCCCTCCCCGTGGCCGCGCGGTTGCGGGACAGTGCACGCATACCGCCCCGTAGGGTGGATGGGGAGATTTCTTATGCGTAAGAGCTGCACGCTGATCGTCATCGCGCTGCTGCTGGCCGCCTGCGGCCATCAGGAGTCGGCTTCGCAGAGCCAGGGGGATGTATCGTTCGAGAGCAAGCTTGAGCAACAACTGCTGGATGCCAAGCCCGGTAGCGTCATCGACATCCCGGCTGGCCACTACTCACTTAAGCGCGGCCTTAGCCTGCGCACGGATGGCGTCACGATTCGCGGCGCCGGCATGGACAAAACGGTGTTGTCGTTCAAGGGCCAGATCGTGGGCCCGGAAGGTTTGTTGGTGAACGCCAACGACTTCACCATCGAAAACCTTGCCATCGAAGACACGATGGGTGATGCCTTGAAGATCAACCAGGGCAAGAACATCACCATCCACGGCGTACGCATCGAGTGGACGGGCGGTTCCAGCAGCACCAACGGCGCCTATGGGTTGTACCCGGTGAAGACGCAAAATGTGCTGATCGAAGATTCCGTGGTGATTGGCGCGTCGGATGCTGGCATTTATGTCGGCCAGTCGAACAATATCGTCGTGCGGCGCAATCGCGCTGAGCAGAATGTGGCGGGTATCGAGATTGAGAACTCGGTAAACGCCGATGTGTACGACAACACGGCGACCAAGAACACCGGCGGCATCCTAGTCTTCAACATGCCCAATCTGTCGCAGGCCGGCCATGCCTCACGCGTATTCCATAACAAGGTGTTCGACAACAACACTGGTAACTTCGCCAAGAAGGGCGCTGCGG
>CAJCJD010000210.1 GCA_903970555.1 Vulcanimicrobiota bacterium | reverse complement strand
ACCGCCTGGATGCCATAGTCGAGCAATGCCCACGGCGCGTGTTCGCGTGACGAACCGCAACCGAAGTTACGGCCGGCGACGAGGATGCTGCAGCCGCGCGCTTCGGGCTTGTTGAGCGGAAAGTCGGGGTTATCGCTGCCGTCCTGACGATAACGCCAATCCTGGAAGGCGTACTTGCCCAGACCGCTACGCTCGGTGGTGGTAAGGAAACGCGCGGGAATGATGCGATCCGTGTCGATGTTTTCGTCGACCAGCACGGCGGTGCGCGAATGAATGCGTGTTACGGGCTTCATGCGGCCACCTCCGTCAGGTATTCGCGTGGATCGGCAATCGCGCCGGCAATCGCGGACGCGGCGGCGGTGGCGGGGCTGGCCAGTACAGTGCGTGCGCCCTTGCCTTGGCGCCCTTCGAAGTTGCGGTTGGAGGTGCTCACGACAAGCTGACCTGGTTGTGCGAGATCGCCGTTCATCGCGATGCACATCGAACAACCCGGTATGCGCCATTCGGCACCGGCGGCGAGAAACACTTCGTGCAGACCTTCACGCTCCG
The DNA here is from genome assembly GCA_903970555.1 of Vulcanimicrobiota bacterium. Taxonomy (GTDB): domain Bacteria; phylum Pseudomonadota; class Gammaproteobacteria; order Xanthomonadales; family Rhodanobacteraceae; genus Dyella_B. Next base: position 43,335 of record CAJCJD010000210.1, on the reverse strand, counting down.
CATCGCGGCGCACGGCTTCAGAGCCGGGAACCACCAGCATGCGCACGCCGTTGGCGACGTGCCGGCCGCGCAGCACGCTCGCCGCTTCGCGCAGATCCGACAAACGCGAATTGGTGCAGCTACCGATGAACACGACGTCGACGGCCGTGCCCTGCATTGGCTGGTTTGGCTTGCCTTGCATGTAATCCAGCGCGCGTTGTTCCTGCGCATTGCGTGCAGCGGGAACAGGCTTGTCCATCGCAATCGCCATGCCGGGATGCGTGCCGTAGGTGACGGTGGGGCGGATCTGGCTGGCATCGATGCGCACCTCGCGGTCGTACATCGCATCGGCATCCGTATGCAGGCTGCGCCAGTGCTGCACGGCGGCGTCCCATGCCGCACCCTGCGGCGCGTTGGGGCGTCCCTTCAACCATGCGAAGGTGGTTTCGTCCGGTGCGATCAATCCCGCGCGTGCACCGGCCTCGATCGACATGTTGCACACCGTCATGCGCTCTTCGATCGACAAGGCTTCGATGGCTGCGCCGCGATACTCGAGCACGTGGCCGGTGCCACCGTCGACGCCGATCTCGCCGATGATGTGCAGGATCAAATCTTTCGCGCCGACGCCACGCGGCAATTTGCCGTCGACGTGGATGGCGAAGGTTTTCGGCTTGCGCTGCAGCAGACATTGCGTGGCCATCACATGGCCGACTTCGGTCGTGCCGATGCCGAATGCCAGCGCGCCGAAGGCACCGTGCGTCGACGTGTGGCTGTCGCCGCAGACGATCGTCATGCCCGGTTGCGTGGCGCCGAGTTCGGGGCCGATCACGTGCACGATGCCGCGATCGCTGCTATCCCAGCCATAGAGTTTTACGCCGAATTCGCGGCAATTCGTTTCCAGTTGCGCAACCTGCGCCTTGGCTTCCGCGTTCGCATACGGGCGCTCGCCGTTTGCCAGCGCGGGCAAGGTGGGGGTGGAATGGTCGAGCGTGGCTAGCGTGCGATCGGGCCGACGCAGTTTCAGGCCGCGCTCGCGCAATTCGCTGAAAGCCTGCGGCGAAGTGACTTCGTGCACCAGGTGCAAATCGATGTAGATCACCGCCGGTGTATCGACGGTTTCGGATGCGACGACGTGGGCATCCCAGATTTTTTCGAACAGCGTGCGCGCGCTCATGCGGATACCTCCTTGTGCGCGCGTCCCTGCGCGCGAAGATCAAGAAGCGGCCCTCCTTGGCCGCACTTCTCAATAAGAGCCGGATTGGTTTCAACGTGGGTGAGCCAGCCGTAACGGTCCTGCGTGCGACCGTTGAACAGGCCGAAGAATGCGTCGCGCAATGCGCGCGTGATCGGGCCAGGTGTGCCGCTGCCGACTTTCTTGCGATCGACCGAGCGCACCGGGGTGATCTCCGCAGCAGTGCCGGTCATAAACACTTCGTCGGCGCTGTACAGCGCTTCGCGCGGCAGATCGCGTTCTTCGACGACGATGCCCAGATCTGCGGCAAGCGTGATCACCGTGTCGCGCGTGATGCCGGCGAGAATGCCCGCGCTCGAGGGCGGCGTGAGCAATTTGCCGCGTTTGACCAGGAACAGGTTCTCGCCCGCGCCTTCGCTGAGCAGGCCGTTGTGGCCCAGCGCGATGCCTTCGTCGAAACCGCCGCGACGCGCTTCCAGGCCGATCAACTGACTGCTGAGGTAGTTGCCGCCCGCCTTCGCCCAGCTGGGAAGAGTGTTGGGTGCGGGGCGATTCCACGACGACACGCACACATCCGCGCCCACCTCGGCCGCTTCGCCGAGATAAGCACCCCATTCCAAAGCCATGATCGCAACGTCGACGGGCGCGCCGTCCCTGGGGAGAACGCCGAGCCCGCCGGCGCCGCGAAACACGATCGGTCGGACATAAGCCGATGCCATCCGATTGGCGCGAATCAATTCCAGGCAAGCGTTGTCGATCTCCTGCTCGCTGTAGCCAATCTCGATTTCGTACACGCGCGCCGATTCAAACAGGCGGCGCGTGTGATCGGCGAGCCGGAAATAAGCCGGTCCTTCCGGTGTGGCGTAAACGCGCTCACCTTCAAAGACGGACGAGCCGTAATGCAGCGCATGCGTGCTGACGTGGACGGTGGCTTCGGCCCAGGGCTTGATCCGCCCGTTATGCCAAAGGAAGGGCGTGCTCATGCGGAAACTCCTTGCGATTCCAGAACCTCGGCAGTTTGTTCACCGGTCTGCCGTTCGATGCGATTGACGATGGCGAGCGCGGCGTGCGCCGTCGCTTCGATGATGTCGGTGCTTACGCTGCTGCCGTTCCAGTCGCGTTGCGCGTGGCGAGCGGTGAGCTGCGCGTGACCTTGCGCATCGCCGCCTTCGCTCATCGCGCGTACCTGGAAGCGGGTCAGCACCATGTCGGTGCCGGTCGCGCGTTCGATGGCGCGCAGCACGGCGTCCACGGGGCCGTCGCCGATGGCGGCTTCGCCGATTTCGCGGCCGTCTTCATGGCTCAGCTTGACGGTGGCCGACGCGCTGCCGCCGAGGTGCGAGCTGGTGTTGAGCTGATCCAAGTGCCATGGACCCGTGGCATCCGGATCCTGGCCCAATGCCAGGGCTTCCAAATCTTCGTCGCGGATATCGCGCTTGCGGTCGGCGAGCGCCTTGAAGCGCTTGAAGATGCTTTCCATGGCGTCGTCGTCCAACGCATGCCCCAGCGTTTCCAGCCGCTGGCGCAGCGCATGGCGGCCGGAATGCTTGCCCAGCACCAGTGTCGTGGCGGCGATGCCGACGTCTTCAGGACGCATGATTTCGTAGGTGCCGCGATGCTTGAGCATGCCGTGCTGGTGGATGCCCGACTCGTGCGCAAAGGCGTTTTCGCCCACGACAGCCTTGTTGCGTGGCACGGCCTGGCCGGTCACCTGGGTCAGCAGACGCGAGGTGGGGTACAGCTTGCGCGTGTCGATGCGCGTGTGCAGGCCGAAGTGCGGTGCACGCACCTTCAGCGCCATCACGATTTCTTCCAGCGCGGCGTTGCCGGCGCGCTCGCCGATGCCGTTGATGGTGCATTCCACCTGGCGTGCGCCTGCGCTCACGGCGGCCAGGCTGTTGGCGACCGCCATGCCCAAGTCGTCGTGACAATGCGTCGAGAACACGGCCTTGTGCGCGTCACGCACGTGGCGGCGTAGGTAGGTGAAGAGTTCGACCATTTCGGCAGGCGTGGTGTAGCCCACCGTGTCTGGCGCGTTGAGCGTGGTTGCGCCGGCGGCAATCGCGGCGCTGAACACTTCGACCAGGAATTCGGGCTCGGTGCGGAGTGCGTCTTCCGCAGAAAATTCGACATCTGCGCAGTATTTGCGGGCACGCTCGATGGAGGCGATCGCCGTATCCATCACTTGCGCTTTGCTCATACCCAGCTTGTGTTCGCGATGCAGAGGGCTGGTAGAGAGAAACAGGTGAATGCGCGAATGTCGTGCGCGCTCCAGTGCGCGTGCCGCGGTATCGATATCGCCGTTTTGACATCGCGCGAGTGCGCACACGGTGGTATTGCGCAAGCTGCGTGCGATTTCATCCACCGCAGCGAAATCATCCGGCGAAGCCTGCGGAAAGCCCGCTTCGATGATGTCCACGCCCAGCGCTTCCAGGGCTTGTGCCATGCACAATTTGGCCCGCCGGTCCATGGAAAAACCGGGTGCCTGCTCACCATCGCGCAGGGTGGTGTCGAAGATGCGTACGCGATCTTCGGCGCTTTCGCCGCCTTCGGTGCTGTCGTTCGGTTGTGCTGTTTCGGGGGTCATGCTGGCTCCGTTTGGGCGGGGCCGAGGGGCAACAAAAAACCCCGCATCCTTGTCGGGTGCGGGGTTCTTCGGGGTATCTAGGTTAAACCTACTTCACCTTGACACACGCCCTCAGCCCGCACCTCCGTTGGTAATAAGGAGTACGAGTACAAGGGTAAGAAGAAGGAGGCCGCCGAAGGGCAGCATGTCCACATCCGTCGGTGGACGGATCGCGCGGGTCACGTAGCGGTGGCTGTTGCGCTGCGGCATGTCGTCGACCCTAAGGCACCCTGTAACAGTGTGTCAATCTTTTTTTTATGAAAATTTTTCCGAATCGTCAATGCGTTCGCGTACGGACGGCTGGACGTCCATATGTACCAAGCATTTCGGATTAATTTGTTTCATTCGCAACCAATGAGATCCATTCGTTCGTGTGTGCTTTCCGTGCACGTGGAAGGTGCCGAAGCGTCGTGTTGTGCATGTAATCGGTACACCCGTCTCGCGCATTTATGGAGCGCGGACTCACGAGAATGGATGCCGACAGATGGTCATTTCTTCGCTCGTTTGTGCCTGAATATGAGTGCATCTAGACGCGGCAGTCACATGGATGGAGATTTTTTGCAGCCTTCGAGCATCGGATCTGCGCCACCTCAAGTTCCCCCGTATCAGGCCGGTAGCGGTTGTCTGATTGAGGGCCCTGGGCGACCCGCTACCATGGCGGCATGAATGCTCGTAACCCACTGAAACCTCGGCGTCTCGCCCGTCGCCTGCTGCCATTGGGCCGTTTTGCGCGGCCGAAGCTAGACGCTTTGGAGGCGTTTGCGGTGCCCGCTGGCGATATCCGTGTTCTCGACGATCCAGCCGCCTTCCGCCATGCGCTGTTAACGTTGATCGCGGGGGCGAAGCGCCGAATTGTCATCGTTGCCCTCTACTTGCAAGACGATGACGCCGGCCGAGAGGTGCTCGATGCGCTTTATGCGGCACGCAAGGCGCAGCCGACGCTGGAAGTGGAGGTTTATGTTGACTGGCATCGCGCCCGTCGCGGTTTGATCGGCAAGGCTGCCAGCGAAGGAAATGCCGCGTTATATCGCGAATATGCGCAACGGCTAGGTGAGGGCGTGGCCATTTACGGCGTGCCGGTGCAAACCCGCGAACTGTTCGGCGTGTTGCACCTGAAGGGCTTCATGATCGACGACGACGTGTTGTACAGCGGCGCCAGCATCAACGATGTGTACCTCGCCAAGCACGGACGCTATCGGCTCGATCGCTATCATCTTATCCATCATGCGGGCTTGGCCCAGAGTATGGCCGCCTTCGTGCGTAGCCACTTTCGCGACAGCGAGGCGGTCAGGCGGCTCGATCGAGTGCCTTTGCCGGCGACACGAGACCTGCAGAATGCGATCCGTCACCTTCGCCGACAATTGCAACATGCGCAGTACGACGGCCCGCGCGAGCCGCTGCCGGAAGGCACGGTTGCCGTAACGCCATTGCTCGGGTTTGGCCGCAGCGACAACCAACTCAACGACGTGTTGCTCGCCTTGCTGCGCGGCGCGCGGCGGCGCGTGGTGCTGTTCACGCCGTACTTCAACTTGCCGCGTCCGGTGCGCACGGTGCTTGGCAATCTGCTGCGCCGTGGTTGCGTGATCGACATTATGGTGGGCGACAAAACCGCCAACGATTTCTACATTCCACCGCAGGAGCCGTTTCGCAAGATCGGTTTGCTACCGTATCTGTATGAAAGCAATTTGCGACGTTTTGCGCGCACGCATCACAAACATATCGCGCGCGGTCAGCTCAATCTTTGGCTGTGGCGCGATGGCGACAATAGCTATCACCTTAAGGGTTTGCTGATCGACGACGAAGTCGCACTCATCACGGGCAACAATCTCAATCCGCGCGCGTGGGCGTTGGATCTGGAAAACGGCTTGTTATTGCGCGATCCATCTTGCCAGCTCACGGCGCAGCATGAGGCGGAGTGGGCAACGCTTCGCCGCCATGCCACGCGGCTGGACGATTACCACGCGCTGGACAACCCGCGCCGCTATCCGTCCGAGGTGCGCAAGCTGCTGCGTCAACTCAGCCGGGTGCGGCTGGATCGATTGCTCAATCGGTTGCTTTGAGGGCGCTGAGGCGGCCGAGCCGCATCGCCAGCCAGCGCGATACATCCGGCCATTCGCTGGCAATGATCGAGTAACACACCGTATCGCGCAGCGTGCCGTCGGGGCGACGCTTATGGGCGCGTAGCATGCCGTCGCGGCGCGCGCCGAGGCGCTCGATCGCGCGTTGCGAATCGAGGTTGCGGCCGTCGGTGTGGAATTCCACCGCGACGCAATCCAGCGATTCGAAGGCGTATTGCAGCAATAGGCGTTTGCACGCCGTGTTCAGGTGGCTTTTCTGCCAGCGTTTCGCGTACCAGGTGTAGCCGATCGCGACACGCGGCAGGGCAGGGTCGAATTCATAGAAACGCGTGGTGCCGACGATCTCGCCGCTGCTTTTTTCGCGCACGGCGAATGGCAACATGGTGTTCGCCGCCAGGCCGTCGAGGGCCTTCTCGATGTAGGCGCGTGCTTGCCCCGGGGCGGGGGCGCTGGTGAACCAGAGGTTCCACAATTCCCCGTCCGCCGCGGCAACTTCCAGATCGGCGGTGTGGTGCAGGCCGAGGGGTTCGAGCAGGACGTGGTCGTCCTGAAGTGAAACCGGGGAGAGTTGAGGCATCGGGTTCAGGCGTCGAGGTCGGGGATCAGTTTGCTTTCAAGCCGCGCGATGGTGTCTTTCAGCAACAGTTTGCGCTTCTTCATGCGGGTGATTTGCAGTTCGTCGCGGCCGATCGACGCTGCCAGCTGTTCGATGGCCGTGTCCAAATCGCGATGCTCCTGGCGCAGCTCAGCCAGAAGGTGGGCTATCTGGGTAGGATCCTGGGCCTGCATGCGGATGGCGGGGGCGGCGGTGAAGGCCCAATTGTAGCGCGACGGACCCGAATGGGTGGGGCGGGTACAATAGGCGCTTGCCCGTTCGATGCCTGTCGCCATGTCCGCCCATCTAGAGGTTATCCAACCTGAAATCGCCCGCAAGCAGGCCTACGAGGCCGGCAAGCTGGCCAAGCGCTTGCGCCATCAGATGGGCCAGGCGATCGCCGATTTCAACATGATCGAAGACGGCGACAAGGTGATGGTGTGCCTGTCCGGCGGTAAAGATTCGTACACGATGCTGGACATCCTACTGTCGCTGCAGGCGAAGGCGCCGGTGCGTTTCGAGCTGATCGCGGTGAATCTCGATCAGAAACAGCCTGGATTTCCGGAGCACGTGCTACCGCAGTACCTCACCGAGCGGGGCGTGCCGTTTCACATCATCGAGCAAGACACTTACAGCACAGTGACGCGGGTGATTCCCGAGGGTAAGACCATGTGCAGCCTGTGCTCGCGCCTGCGGCGTGGCGCGCTGTACCACTGGGCGGCGGCCAACGGTGTCACCAAGATCGCGCTGGGACATCATCGCGACGATATTCTCGGCACGTTCTTCCTCAATATGTTTTATCAAGGCAGCCTGAAGGCGATGCCGCCCAAACTGCGTTCGGACGATGGTCGACATGTGGTGATCCGCCCGCTGGCTTATTGCAAGGAAAGCGACATCGCCGATTACGCTGCGCACAAGCAGTTCCCGATCATTCCCTGTAACCTCTGCGGCTCGCAGGAAAACCTGCAGCGCAAGGCCGCCAGCCGCATGTTGCACGAGTGGGAGCGTCAGTACCCCGGACGCAGCGAAACCATTTTCCGCGCGCTCGGGAATGTGGCACCCTCGCAGTTGGCCGATCGCCAGTTGTTCGACTTCGCGTCGCTAGGTACTCGCGAAGGCGCGCAGCGAGCCGATGTTCATGGCTGGCTTGCGGGGACGGAAAGCGACAGCAACCCTTAAGAATTCCGGCGGACGTTTGGACGTCCATACATCCATCAACCTATTTACGAGTAATAGCCGTGTCTCTGTTTGCATCCGTTGAAATGACCCCGGGCGACCCGATCCTGGGCTTGACCGAAGCGTTCGTGGCCGATACGCGTCCCGGCAAGGTCAACCTGGGCGTGGGTATCTATTACGATGAAAGCGGCCGCATTCCGCTGCTGCGCGCTGTGCGCGAAGTGGAAGAGGCGCTGGCGCGCGAGGCAAAGCCGCGCGGCTATCTGCCCATCGATGGCCTGCCGGCCTACACCCAGGCAACGCAGAAACTGGTCTTCGGCGCGGATTCTCCGCTGCTGGCGGCCGGTCGCGTGGCGACCTCGCAGACGGTTGGCGGTAGCGGCGCCCTGCGCGTGGGTGCGGATCTGCTGAGGAAGGCGCTGCCGAAAGCCAAGGTGGCAATCAGCAGCCCAAGCTGGGAAAACCATCGTGTAGTGTTCAATGCTGCCGGTTTCGACGTGGTGGATTACGCCTACTACGATGCCAAGACGCACGGTCTGGATTTCGCCGGCATGCTCGCCGATCTCGGCAAGTTGGAACCCGGCACCGTGGTGCTGTTGCATGCTTGCTGCCACAACCCCACCGGCGTGGATCTCACTGTCGAACAATGGAAGCAGATTGTCGCGCTGGTGAAGGATCGCGGTCTGCTGCCCTTCATCGATATGGCCTACCAGGGTTTCGACAAAGGCATCGACGAAGATGCTGCGGCAGTGCGGCTGTTTGCTGAATCGGGCATCGAGTCGTTCGTCGTCGCCAACTCATATTCGAAGTCGTTCTCGCTGTATGGCGAGCGCGTGGGTGCGCTGTCCATCGTCGGTGCCAATCGCGACGAAGCGTTGCGCGTACAGTCGCTGGTCAAGCGCATCATCCGTTCGATCTATTCCAGTCCGTCCACGCATGGCGCGGCGCTGGTGGCCGGTGTGCTCAACAGCGCCGAGCTGCGTGCGCTGTGGGAGGACGAGTTGACTGGCATGCGCGAGCGCATCCACGCGATGCGTGCTGGCATGGTGGAGAAGCTGGCCGCGAACGGTGCGCCGCAGTTCGGCTTCATCCAGAAGCAGGCGGGCATGTTCTCCTATTCCGGCCTGAGCAAGGCGCAAGTGGATCGTTTGCGTGAAGAGTATGCGATCTACGCGATCGGCACCGGCCGCATCTGCGTGGCTGCGCTCAATCGCGCCAATCTCGACACAGTGGTTGCTGCGGTCGCTGCCGTTAGTCGTTGAGTTTCTCCGTTACTTCGTGCGCTCCCTCCCCCTGTACGCAGGGGGAGGAGTTAAAGCAACTCGCGCTGCTTGCAGGGCGAAGATAAAGACAAGGTCTTCATGTTTTTTCGCAACCTCACGCTGTTCCGTTTTTCTCCCGCCGTCGCCGAAGATCTTCAACGCCTCGATGAAGCATTGAGCGAACACCGCCTGCGTCCCTGTGGTCCGCTGGAAATGGGTACGCGTGGTTTCGTGCCGCCGGTCGGGCGCGGAGAGGAGGCGGCGCTCACGCATGCGGTAAACGCCTGCACGTTGCTCACCGTCGGTGGTGAGGAGAAGCTGCTGCCCGCTGCCGTGGTGAACGACGAACTGCAGCGCAAGGTGCAAAAGATCGCAGAAGAAGAGGGCCGTAAAGTTGGCGGTCGCGAGCGCAAGCGCCTGAAAGAAGATCTGCTCACCGAACTGCTGCCGCGCGCTTTCGTGCGCAGCTCGCGCATGTCGGCCTACGTCGACCGCAAGCACGGCTGGCTGGTGCTCGATACCGCCAGTCGCAAGTCGGCCGAGAACGCGCTGACGCAGGTGCGCGAAGCACTCGGCAGTTTCCCCGCTGTGCCACTTGCGCCGGAAGAAGGCCCACGTGTGCTGATGACCGACTGGCTCGCCAACGGCAAGCCACCTGCTGGCCTCATGCTTGGCGACGAATGCGAATTGCGCGATCCGGCTACTGCGACTGGCGCTATCGCGCGTTGCCGTCGCCAGGATCTCGATGCCGAGGAAGTGAAAGAGCATCTGCGCAACGGCAAGCAGGTGTTTCAGCTGGGCTTGGTCTTCGACGATCGCATCAGCTTCGTGCTGGGCGAAGATCTGGTGCTGCGCAAGCTGAAATTCCTCGATGTGGTGCTGGATGAGCTGGGCGACAGCCAGCAGGATGCGGCCGCCGAGATGGACGCCAGGTTCGCCCTGCTGACCCTGGAACTGGAGCGTTTGCTGGCCAAACTGGAGGAATGGTTCGGCCTGCCTCGTCCCACGGACAGCTGAGACGCGCGCCAGACGGGGCTTCCTGCGGGCTAGGCAAAATAGCCCTTGCGTAGGGCTTCGGCGCCCCACATTCTGCCTTGGCTGAGGGGCCATTTTGGACCCCTGGCTGTAGTACCGAAGGCAGGATCATGGCGTATCTCGACGGCGACTGGTTGGAGCTGGCAACACCCAGCGGCAACACGATTCGTGTGCTCAAAGCGGCGCATCCGCGAGCGCGTCGGTTGCGCCTTACCGTATCTCCGAAAGGGGCGCGCGTTACCTACCCGCAAGGCACGCATCCGTCGCAGGTCAATGCGTTCCTTCGACACAACGCGGATTGGCTGGAAAGAAAACTCGACGAATTGAACCTGGTCGTCGAGCCGCTTCCGCCGTTGCGCCTGGGCAATCCCATCGAATTCCCGCTGCGCGGCGAAACAATAACGCTGGATTGGGCCGAAGGCGCCTATCCGCGCGTCGTCGCCTACGACGGCGGCCTTACGCTGGAAATCCCGCGCCCGCACAGTCGTGCGTTGCCAGTTGCACGCGGCTTGCTCGCGTCGTACTTCGAAAACCAGATTCGCCGCGATGTCTCGCGCTGGCTTGCCGGTTACGTGCCGCAACTCGGGCTTGCACCCACGGCCTTGCGCATTCGCCCGATGAAAAGTTTGTGGGGCAGCCTTGACACGCGCGATCGCATCAACCTCGATCTCGCCCTGGCGCTCGCGCCACCCGCGGCGTTGCGCTATGTGCTGGCCCACGAACTTTGCCATCTGAAAGTGCGAAACCACTCGCCGCGTTTCTGGGCGCATGTCGAATCGATCTTTCCCGATTGGCGTGAGCAACGCGACTGGTTGCGTCAAAACGGCGCCACACTGAAAGCGGAACTGGATAGGTTGATCGCCGATGTCGCCGATTGATCGCGTGATAAGCGAAAGACCCATGCACCACGCCTTCTGCGCAGGATAACGTTGGTAAACTGAGCTCTTCGCCGCAAGGGGATGGTGATGTCGATTCCGTTCGGTTATCTGTTCGGTGCCGCGTGGCTGCTCTGGCTGGTTTACTGGGGCGTCAGTGCCGCTAACGTCAAGCAAGCCACACGCGTCGAATCCTCGCTATCGCGTTTTGGCAAATACTTCCTGCCGCTAATGGTTGCCGCGTGGATGATGATCGGCGCCGGCACCTTTGCGGGCACCTTGCTCGGCGAACGCTTTGTCCCTGCGCTTGAATGGGTGGCATGGCTAGGTTTCATTCTCACCCTCGCAGGCCTTGCCTTCGCCTGTTGGGCGCGCGCGATCCTCGGGCGCAACTGGAGCGGCGTGGTGCAATTGAAACAGGATCACGAGCTGATTGTGCGCGGTCCCTACAGTATCGTGCGCCATCCAATCTATACGGGCTTGTTGCTCGCTTTCCTCGGCAGTGCACTCGCTATTGGCCAGTGGCGCGCGTTGCTCGCGACCGCCATCGTTGCCATTTCGTTCTGGCGCAAGTTGAGGCTGGAAGAGCGCTGGATGCGAGAGCTATTTGGTGACCGGTATTTGAACTACATGCGCCGGGTGAAGGCATTGGTGCCATGGGTGTTGTGAAGCAATACGATCGGTGTGAACGTGGTTGTGCGCAGATTGAGAGTCGTTGTCTTGCGCCAAACGGACAACCGTTTTCGTAATTTGCTGCGACACGCGGCTGCGGACTTTTCTACCTTTTTTATGTTGTCAGTCCTTTCACCGCGATAAGTCTGTCCAATAGACTCTGTGAACACGGAATCAGGGAGATGATCATGTCCAGATGGCTATTCGCAGTAGGGGTCGGTCTGTTGTGCGGTGCCGCTCACGCGGCGTCTATCGATACGCCCGCGCTGAAAACCGGTGATACCTGGGCATACACCCAGACCATCGAGACTGGTACGCAGGGTTGGGTGCGCAAAGACGAGCAGATCTCGGTCGAGCGCGTCACTTCCGACAGCGTGATGATCGCGCTTAAACTCAGCGGTTCGGATCAACCGCCGGTTGAAGAATTACGCGGTCTCGACTGGAGCCGCAGCACCGACATCAACGGCAAGCAGCAGGTCGTGAGCCAGCCGATGGCGTTCCCGCTTAGCGAAGGCAAAAAGTGGGACATGAGCTACACGCAGGAACATCCCGACGCATTGCACACGAGCCAAACCGTGCATTGCAAATACGTCGCCACTGGATGGGAAGACATCCAGGTGCCCGCTGGTAAATACAAAGCGTTGAAGATCGAAGGCGATGGCGAATGGTCCGCCGTACTTGCGCCGCATGCTGGAGTTTCGGCGCAGGGGCTGGCGGTACCGGGTGGCACGGCAACATTCACTCAAAGCCAGCGAGTGGCACCGAGAACCATCTCTGGGCGCTTCTACTGGGCTTACTGGTATGTGCCGGCCCTGAAGCGTTACGTGAAGTCGGTGGAGGAGACGTATAGCACCACGGGTGTTCGCAGCAAGCGGATCACCGAAGAGCTGACTTCTTCGCAAATATCCGGATGATCTGAAGACGCGCATCCGGCAGCATCGTGGCCGGATGCGCTGCGTTATTGCGCGCGATCAGTGCTGCAGCGCAAAGCTGGTCAGCACCTGCGAGAACTCCTGCGGCTTCTCCATCTGTGGCATGTGATTGCAGCCGTTGAGGACGCTGGTGCTGATAGCCGGTGCATGGGTCAGGCCGTTGCGTAGGCTTTCCAGCGCCGAAACATCGATGATCTTGTCATCGTGGCACCACATGCCAAGCGTCGGCATGGTGAGCTTGTCGAGACGGCTCTGCAATGCATTCACCTGTGAATCTTCGCGCAGTTCGTTGAAGGTGCTTTCGATAAACGCGCGGTTCTTGATGTTGTCTTTCACGAAGACGTCGATAAAGCGACCCGGAATATTTGGCATATGTTCGAAGGCCAGCGATGTGGCGCGCAGGAAGCCGGCGCGGTCGTCGTAGATAAAGGGATCCTTGCCGCTCATTGCTTCCTTGGCGAAATCATTCTCTTTGAACTTCAAGCCGAAGGAATCGATCAGTGCCAGCTCGGCAACATCTTGCGGATGCTCGGCGGCGTATACGCCGGCAATGGCCCCACCCATCGAGTGACCCACGAATAGAGCGTGCTGCAGGTGCAGCGTCTGCACAAAATCGTTCAAGCGCGCGGCCTGGTTATCGATGTTGTAGCTGGCGTTGGGAACGCGCGAGGACTCGCCCCAGCCCGGCAGGTCGGGGATGACCACTCGGAAATGCGCGGTGAGCATGGGCGCGACTTTCAGCCAGACTTCCTTGCGTGCTGCAAAACCGTGCAGCAGTACGATCGTCGGGCCCTGGCCGCCTTCGTAGTAAACCCATTGCGTATCGCCGGCTTGCACGGAATGCTTCTCGAGTTGCGCGTTCATCGCTTCGCGCATGGTGTTGGCTTGCATCAGCCATTGCGGCGCGAACACGTAGCTGCCGCCCCCCACGACGATCAGCAGCGCGGCAATGATGCCGATGAATTTCAGTCGGCGCAGCAGCAAGCGTTGCCAGAGGGGACGAGAAGAGTTGGTAGAAAGTGTGGTCATGGAGAGTGCCGAATTTAGGTCGTGAATCCTTCTCCGTCCGGGAGAAGGTGCCCGAAGGGCGGATGGGGGTATGTGCAGAGCGCGATATGGGTGCTGGTACAAGCTATTGAAATCGCGCCGCTGATCGAGCCCTCACCTCAACCCCTCGCCCAAAGGACGAGGGGTCAAGACGCTTATTTCTTTGCAGCCTTCGCAAATAGCGCTTCGACAGCCTGCTGTGTCAGCGGGTGATAGCCGTCTTTCGCCTTGGCGTAAACCTGCTCAGCAAAAGCGAGACCATCCGGCGTCTTACTGAGTGCGGCATAGACCGGCATGGTCAGGTACAAGCGGCCGATACGTGTCATGTGTTCGGCGGCGGCCGGCCACACGGCTTTGTCGCCCGCGGCGATGGCGTGCACGTACCAGCGCATGCCGATTTCCGCATTCGGCGTGCTGGTCAGGTGCCACGCGGCGTCAAGCGCTTGCACCTTGTCCAGCGGCGGCGCGTCCGGCAGGCGGTCTAGGAAATACATCCATTCCTGCGTATTCCAGCCTTTCGCGTCGAGCTTGTCGGCGGTCAGTGTGCCGGCCAGGAACGCACTGCGCTCTTTGTCGATGGTGTCGAAGCGCGGGGAATCGGGAATCGGCGCATCCTTCGGAACGCCGGTGTCGTAGACCCAATCGTTCACCTGGGCCCAGCTCATCTTGCCGGGGTATTTGTCGATCAAGTTCGGCTTCAGGAAATCGAGCATCTGTTCCGTGGTGATGCTCTGGAAGGCGAAGTGATTGAAGTAACTCTTGAGATAGTTATCGAACGTGTCGCGACCGAAGCGTTGCTCCAGCGTGCGCAAGAACCACGAACCTTTGTTGTACGCGACATCGGAAAGCGAATCGTCCGCATCGATGCCGCCGGGTTTCGGCGCAAGTCGCTGTGCGTTCGCCGGCATGGTGCCGAGTTCCTTCTGCAACGAGTGGATGTCGAGCAGCGCTTCTTCGTCAGCTTGTCGCTTGCCGTACAGGGCCTCGGTGATGCGGCCCTGCACGTAGGTGGTGATGCCTTCGTTGAGCCAAATGTCGCGCCACGATGCCGCGGTGATCAGGTTGCCCGACCAGGAGTGCGCCAGCTCATGCGCGACCAGCGAGACCAGGCTCTTGTCACCCACCAGAACGGTTGGCGTGGCGAAGGTCATGTTCGGGTTTTCCATGCCGCCGTAGGGGAAGCTGGGTGGTAGTACCAGGATGTCATAGCGGCCCCAGCGGTACGGGCCGTACAGCTTCTCCGCGGTTGCGATCATCTTCTCGGTGTCTTCGAACTCGTGCGCGGCCTTGCCGACGACCGAAGGCTCCGCATACACCGCCGAGCGCGGGCCGGTTTCCTTCACGGCGAGATCGCCCGCAGCGATCGCCAGCAGGTAGGACGGAATCGGGTGCGTCTGCGTGAAGCTGAAGTCGCCGTTCAAGGCGTGCTTCGGATCGTTCGGCGCGCTCATCGCCACGCGCGTGTCCTGCGGGGCGGTGACGTGCGCGTCGTAGGTGAAGCGGATCGCGGGCGAATCCTGCAGCGGCACCCAGGAACGGCCGTGGATGGATTCGGACTGCGAGAACATGAAGGGCTGCTTTTTGTCCGCCGTTTGCGCAGGCGGCAGCCACTGCAGGCCGGATGCATTTGGCGAGGTGGTGTAGACGATGCGCACTTCGTGCGGGCGCTGCGGGGTCTGAATGGTCAGCTTGCTGCCGAGCTGCTTGTCACGCGGCGCCAGTGCGTACTGAAGTGCCGACGTCTTGCCGTTGGCCTCGACGGCTTCCACGCTGGCGATGTTCAGATCGCGTGTATCCAGCACCAGCGCCGTCGCCTTGGGGTCTTTCCAGTTCAGCGTCAGCGTGGCCTGGCCATCGAGCTGGCGCTGCGGGAAGTCGATCTTCAGCTGCAGATCCAGATGGGTGACGCGCACCTCATCGGGCTGGGCATAGGAATAGGGGTCGTTGGCGTGAGCCGCCAGGGGCAGCAGCAAGGCGCCAAGGGCCAGGGTACGGAGCGGGAACATCGTGCAGCTTCCGGAGGGAATAGGGAGCGGCGAGTATGCCACTCCAGCCCGGTTCCCGGCCCGTGGCGAAGGTCTTAACCCGGATCAGTTGACCGGGTAGGCCACGCCGTCGACCCATGTCTCGCGGACGGTCAGCGAATCGTCCAGCACGGCGAAATCCGCGTGATAGCCCGCGGCGATGCGTCCGTGCGTGCGATCGAGGCCGATCCACGCCGCCGGGTAGCTGCTAGCCATCCGCGACGCTTCCGCCAATGGCAGCCCCAGCATCTGTACCGTATTGCGCACGGCGCCGGCCATATCGAGACCCGATCCGGCCAAAACGCCGGCTTCGCTTTGGCAGATACCGTCGCGCATCACGATGGTTTGTCCGTTGAGCACATAGTCGGGGTGGTCGCTGCCCACCGGGGGCATTGCATCGGTGACCAGTACGCATTTGCCGCGCGCTTTCGCAGCAATCGCCACACGCAAGGTCGCCGGGTGCACGTGATGACCGTCCACGATCAGGCCGCACCAGCTGTGTGGATCGTCCAGCGCGGCGCCGACGACGCCCGGATCGCGGCTGCTCAGCGGTGTCATCGCGTTGTAAAGATGCGTGAAGCCGCACACGCCGGCGTCGAGTGCCGCGCGGGTGGTGACGTAGTCGGCGCCGGTGTGGCCGGCGACAACGATCACGCCGGCTTGGCTCAGGCGCGCGATGGTGGTTGGCGACACCTGATCGGGCGCGAGCGTCAGCATCACTGCTCCGCGATGCGCTGCGGTCAGCACTTCGATATCGCTGTCATCCGGTTGCCGAAACAGATCGGCGTTGTGGATACCTTTGCGTGCGGTGGCGAGAAAGGGCCCTTCCACATGAATGCCCAAAATGCCTGGAACGTGTTGTTCGATCGCTTCATCCACCGCCGCAAGCGCGGCATGCATTTGTTCGGCGGTATCGGTAATCAGCGTGGGCAACATGCCGGTGGTGCCGTACTTGCGATGCGCCTCGGCAATGCCGCGCAGTGTTTCCACCGTCGGTGCATCGTTGAACAGTAGTCCACCGCCGCCGTTCACTTGCACGTCGATAAAACCGGGCAGCAACAAGTTGCTTTGCAAATCGTGGCGTTTCGCATCGGCGATGCGTGGATCGTCGTGCGCAACGACGGCGACGATACGTTTGCCGCGCACCAGCACGACCATGCCCTCACGCGGGCCGTGATCGCCGAGCACGCGGCCATTGACGAGGGCGGTCAGTGGATTGGCAGTCATTACACGGTCTCCGTGACCTTGCGCAGATGCGGCGGCACATCCGGATCGTAGCCGCGCGCGAGCGCAAGCGCGCTGGCCGCGCGATAGAAACTTTGCACGGCAAGCAGCGGTGTCACGATGGCTTCGACGCCGACAGGAAGCGGCAATGCACCGTCGCCTTCCACACCTGGCGCGGCGACCCAGACGGGTACGCCACGCGAGCGGAATTCGGCTGCAACCGACAACGTGTTCTCCAGCGTGCCGTCATCTTGGCCAAGGAACAGCACCGGAAAATTCGGCCCGACGATGGCCATCGGACCATGCTTCACTTCCGCCGCGCTGAACGCCTCGGCATGCAGGCCGCAGGTTTCCTTCAGCTTCAGCGCTGCTTCCAGCGCTGCGCCAAAACCATAGCCACGACCGACTACGTAGAGGTTGTTCACATCGACCAGACCACGCTCCAGCGCACTCCAGTCGCTCTCCCAGCCGCGACGCAAATCGTCCGGCAGGCGAGCGATTGCGGCGTGCAGGGCTTCGTCGTTGCTCCAATGCGCAGTCAGCTGCAGGATCGCCGCCAGAGTGGCGAGGTAGCTTTTGGTAGCGGCGACGCTGCGCTCGGGGCCGCCGCGCAACGGAATCACGGTATCGGCCAATTCGGCGAGCGGTGAATCTTCCACATTGACCATGGCCACCACATAGGCGCCTTCTTCCTTCGCCGATTGCGCGCTGCGCAGCAAATCCGGGCTTTTTCCCGACTGCGAGATGGCCAAGAACAACGCGCCTTCGAGCTTCAGATCCGCGTCGTAGATGGAAGAGATCGACGGTGACGCCGATGCAGTGATCAACCCAAGCCGTGTTTCGAATACATATTTCGCATAGGCCGCCGCATGATCAGAGCTGCCGCGTGCGCACGTCACGATGAAGCGTGGCGGCTGCGCGCGCAGGCGCTCGCCGAGCGATTTCAGCAGCGAGGCGTTCAGCGTCAATTGGCGTTCGACCGCCGCGGCGCTTTCCTGCGCTTCGTTGTACATCAGGGTGTCACGAGCGGATTTCATGGGGACTCCGGGAAAAGTAAAACGCAGCATGCATACCTGCGCATCGATCGACGATGCGCAGGTATGCATGGTGTGCGAGATGACGAAAAACAGAAGAACGCGGCAGCGCAATGCGCTCGCCGCACAAAACAATCAGGTTTGACGTGGCGGCGCCGTCGAGCCGCGCACCACCAGCTCGGGCATGAAGCCCTCGTTGGTAGGCTCCACGCTCGCGTTCTGCAAGCCGGTGATTAGACGCAACGCAGCGTGCCGCCCGATCTCGCTGGTCGATTGCCGCGCCGTGGTCAGCGCCGGCCAAGCTTGCTTCGAAAATGGGCTGTCCTCGAAGCCGGCAATGGAGAGATCCCACGGCACATCCAATCCCGCCGAGCGCGCCGCGGCCAGCACGCCCGCAGCGATTTCGTCGTTGCAGCCGAAGATGGCGGTAGGTGGTTCCTTCAACGCCAGCAGCTTGCGCGCACCACGAAAGCCGTCGTCGAAGGCGTAGCGGCCGGGCAGGATCAGCTTGCGATTGATCGCGATACCGTAATCCTTCAACGCATCCGCATAGCCCTGATAACGCTCCGGGCTGGAGCGATGATGTGGCTCGCCCCACAAGAAGCCGATGCGCGTATGACCCAGCTGGATCAGATGCTCGGTGATCGCATAGGCCGCGTCGTGATCGTCCACATAGACGCAGGGCATGCCGTCTTGTGGATCCTCGCGGGCGGCGATGATGCGTACAAAGGCCACTTCGTTCGCTTGGAGTGTGGCCAGCAACGCGGATTGCTCCGACATCGGCGGTGCCAGAATCAGCCCCGCCAGGCGCGCACGCTGCACCAGCGACACCAGATCCTCGGCCAGATTCGGCGCGGTCGAATCGCAGGGATAAATTTGCAGGCCAAACCCACGTTCGCGACATGCCGACAGCACGCCGTTCTGCATATCGATCACGTAGTGCGCGTTCGGATTGTCGTAGACCAAACCAATCGCGTAAGAGTGGGAGCTGCTGCGCAAGCTGCGGGCGGAAGGGTCCGGGTGGTAACCCAGCTGCTTGATCGCCCGCTCCACTTTCTCGCGGGTCTCCGGGCGCACCGCCGCCTCGTGATTGATGACGCGCGAGACCGTCTTCAGCGAGACGCCAGCGTGCTTGGCGACATCCTTGATGGTGGGACTGTGCAACGAGGGATCCTCCCGGGTGTCGGGTGGGCATCGTAGCCCAGTCACCGGGTCGAGTGGTGGCCGCGGGGGTGCCGGCGCCTGACATCGTTAAATATGCCTTAGACCGCGTGGTTGCCCACGTTATGGCCGCGCAACCCGTAATAAAGGATGTATAGGTAGCACGGCACGATGACAATCAGGAAAGCGAGCTGAAAATCGATGTGCTGTTTCAGATGCACAAAAGCCTGCGGCAACAGCGCGCCGCCCACGATGCCCATGATCAAAAGCGCCGAACCCGCCTCGGTATGGCTGCCCAGCCCCTTGATGGCCAGGGGAAAGATCGCCGGCCACATCATGGCGTTGGCAAAACCCAGCGCGGCAACAAAAGCAACCGACGTGTACCCATGCGTGACATAGGCACCGAACGCAAACAACACGCCAAGCACCGCCGACACGGCCAGATAGCGTTGCTGTGAAACGAAGCGAGGAATCAGCACCGAGCCAACCAGGTAGCCCGTCAGCATCGCCGCCATGGTGTACGTGGTGAAGTGCGACGTTATCTGCAACGGTAGACCGAAGCCCTGGCCATAGGTGTTGATAGCATCGCCCGCCATCACTTCCACGCCTACGTAAAGAAACAGGCACAGCACGCCGAGCCACAAATGCGGAAAGCTAAAAATGCCGCCCTTGCTATGACCGATCGAACGTTCGGTGTTGGCGCCAGAGGGTTTGATTTCCGGCAGCGAGGAAAGAACGATCCAGATCGCAATCACCACGAGCAGGCCTGCCAAGGCCATATATGGCCAGAAAACGCGTGCCGCGAAGTCATTGAGCAGGGTTTCGCGCGCGGGTCCGGCAGCCATAGTGGTGACTTGGCCTAGAAACGAATCGATGCCCGTCATCACCAGTGCGCCGAACGCGAGCGGTGCAAGCGCACCGGCGACCTTGTTGCAGATGCCCATCAATGCGATGCGCTGCGCGGCGCTTTCGATGGGACCGAGAATGCTGATGTAAGGATTGGATGCTGTTTGCAATAGCGACAACCCTGCGCCGATCACAAACAAGCCGGCCAGCGCACCCGGATAAATGCGTATGCGCACGAACTCACCGAACACCGCCGCGCCAATGGCCATGATGAAAAGGCCCAACACCATGCCTTTTTTCATGCCGGTGCGTTTGAGCACCGCGCCTGCGGGCAGCGCAAGGAAGAAATAGGACATGTAAAACGCAAAAGGCACCAGGAAAGCGTTGATGTCGTCGAGCGTAAAAGCCACCTTCACGAACGAAATAAGCGGTCCGTTGAGCCAGGTGAAAAAACCCATAACAAAAAACAGCACGCCGATGATCATCATTGGCAGCAATGTCGACGTGCGTGGCGCGTCGGCGGTGTACGTGGTGGACGACATGAACGATTCCCCGTGACAAACCCGATGTCGACGAAGTGCGACATCACCGTAGCGATCTTTATTGTCCTCAAGGCACAACGTTGTCAATCGATGGCACGATGGCTCGGCCGACAACGTGCGTCATTTTGACTGATTCGAGGGTCATTTGTGATGCGGCGCAACACCGCAAAGACTAGGCCTTTTAGCCTAGTTATCTGCCCATAATCTTATTCTGTTTCAATCATTTGCGCGAGTGCGCATATAACTGCGTGGCATAACATTTCGCAGTGCGACAAACACGCTTTGAAGGTGTTCTTTACGACCTGTTGACAGCGTTGTCATTCGTGACCAGACTCCGCCATCAGAGTCGCGTGGGAGAGGGCGAGTCCTGCGAGCTTGTAGGACTAGCGCGACAGAAAATGAGAGGAGGGGGCGTGGCTCAGGCTGTCATACGTGGCAATGCGCAATCGGTGCCGTCACCGGAGCCAGCATTTCTGGCTGCCGATGTCGGTGGCACTCATGCGCGCATTGGCCTGGTTAGCCCGCGTCCGGACGGCCATCGTCCCGTAACGGTGCTGGAATATCGCCGCTATGCCTGCGCCGAATGGCCCAGTCTTACCGCGGTGCTGAAAGATTTCGTCACCCAGCTCAGTGCCAGCATCCATGTCGAGCATTGCGCCGTGGCCAGTGCGGGTTATGTGCTGGGCGATGCCATCGTCAACGACAACTTGCCGTGGCCGGTGTCGATCCGCGATATCCGCGAAACGCTCGGCATCGCCAGCCTGGCGGTGATCAACGATTTCGAAGCCGTGGCCTACGCCACGCAGTTCATGACGCAAACTGACGCGACCTCGGTGATCGAAACCAGCGCGCCGCAAGTCAGTGGGCCGGTATTGGTGATGGGGCCGGGCACGGGTCTGGGTTCGGCGGTGCTGCTGCCCGGTAAGCCGCACGCCACCGTGCTGGCCACCGAAGCGGGACAAGTCGCGCTGGCGCCTGGCAACGAGCTGGAGATCGAGATTCTGCGATTGCTCGCACGCGAGCGCTCGCACGTGTCGTTCGAGCATGCGCTGTCCGGTCCCGGGCTCGTCAATCTCTATAACGCCATCTGCACGTTGCGTGGCGTCACGCCAGTCCAACGCATTCCAGCAGAGGTGACACGCAGCGCGGTGGAGCAATCCGACGCGGCGGCCGTGGAAGCACTGCAAGTGTTCTGCGGCTTGCTCGGCAGTTTCGTTGGCGATCTCGTGTTGCTCTATGGCGCACGTGGCGGTGCGTATCTTGCTGGCGGCATTTTGCCGCAGATTCGCGACCTGCTGCTGGCGAGCACATTTGCCGAACGTTTTTTCAATAAGGGCGTGATGCGCCCTTTCTTGCAACAGGTACCTGTACGACTGATGGAGCACGGCCAGCTCGGGGTCATCGGGGCTGCCGGCCTGTATTTGGATAGCCAGCATGCCCATTGATGGGCGCACCGAAGAAACAGAGAAACGAGGTTTATCGAATTGAACCGGGCGCAAGCCCATACGCCACACAGCACGGGCATGCCGCGAACATTTTCCGTTGCTGAAAAACGCCTCTGAGGGGAGGAAGCCATGTCACATCGCAAGACCACGCTTGCCGCGAGCATCATCGCGAGCCTATGTTTGTCCAGTGCGCTCTATGCACAGGACACGACTCAAACCACCACTAGCACCAATGGTGTCGGCGCCCTGACCAGGAGCCAGGACACGGCCCAGGACACCGGGAACAGTGCAGCCAGTGCAAAGCAATTGGCGACGGTTACCGTGACCGGTATCCGTGCCAGCTTGCAGGCATCGATGGACACCAAGCGCAATGCTGATGCCATCGTCGACGCCATCACGGCTGAAGATATCGGCAAATTCCCGGCTACCAACGTCGCCGAAGCTCTGGCCCAGGTGCCAGGTGTGACGCTCGATCGCAGTATTCCCGGCACGCAGCGCGTCAGCATCGATGGCATGGACCCGAGCCTCAACGTGAGCTTGCTCGACGGCCATCCGGTGGCGCAGGCCATCTGGCTGTTCGGTGATAACCCGAACCGCGGCTTCAACTACTCCATGCTGCCGCCTGAAATCCTGGGTCAGCTGGAAATCGTCAAGAGCCCAGAAGCGCGCATTGTCGAGGGCAGCCTCGGCGGTACCGTGTTGATGCATACCGTGCAGCCGCTGGATGTTCCGGCGAACACGCTCAGCGGTTCGTTCGGCACCAATTACAACGATATGGTGGGCCAGCAGCGTCCGAACGGCTCGGTGTTCTATTCGTGGCACAACGACGACAAGACCTTCGGTGTCGACTTTTCTGCCGGACATAAAGAACAGTTCCTCAGCCGCGAAGGCATGGAAAACTATGGCTACAGCTCCGTCGCTTCGGTGAACACGGCTGCTTTGGCCGCGGGCAACAACGCCATCCAGAACGAGTTGAATGCGGGCACCATCAAGGCGACCGATCAAATCCCGAACCAGCTCAGCGCCGCCAATTTCCAGCAGACCGAAAAGCTCAATGACGTGCTGGTCAACGTCCAGTTCCGGCCGAACCAGAATTTCGAAAGCACGCTCAGCCTGATGTACATGAAAGACGGTTTGGACAACGTCAACCAGTCCATGTATCCGTGGGCGACGAACCAGCCCGGTGGCATCACGTCGCTGACCGAAGGCCCGAACGGCATCATCACTGGCGGTACGCAGGTGGGCACGCCTTGCTACAACACCACGACCTGCAAGAGCACCGCGGCCACCTTCACCGATAACTACGCGCGCCAGTCGATGGTCACCACCAAGGGTGTCGATTGGAAGGGCACGTACAACGGTGATGGTTGGAGGCTCGGTGGGGACGTTGGCGTAAGCAGTTCGCGCAACCCGATGACGTCCTTCATCAAGGAAATCTACTACGGCGGTCCGTTCTCCTGGAACATCAACCAGGGCGTTCAATTCACCGATCCTTCCACGGCCAACAATCCCAATTACTGGGCGGACAATGGCTGGGGCGGCAACGAAGAAACCATTCTGTACAAGTCCAGGGACACGTACGGCCAGTTGGACTTCAGCAAGGACTTCGACGGCTTCTTCAACGAATTGCTGGTCGGCGCGCGTTACGCAAGCCATTGGGAAAGCCAGGTTGAAAATGCCTACACCGGTCCGCAGCAGCTGACCTTGAACCAGATCGGCTACGGCGGCCTGACCAACCTGTCAGGTGCGAGCGATCTGGGACTCTCCAGCAGCTTCGTGACGCATGTGCAGACGCTGGGCCTGAACGCGATCAAGAATGCTGTCTTGAGCACGCCTGGCTTCGGCGCCGCCAAGGACGCGAACGTCTATTTTGACAACACCTGGGGCGTACAGCAGGAAAACAGCGCTGCATATGTGCAGGGCGATTTCGGCAACGATGTGGTGCACGGCAACCTCGGTTTGCGCTTCGTGCATACCGAATTCACGTCGTCGGGCTACAACATCCCTGGCTATTGCGCTTCGGCAGATACGTTCAACTGTAACTTCCCGGCGGGCTTCGGCTACATCACGCAGAAGACCAAGTTCAACAACCTGCTCCCGGCCGTCAACATTGCCTGGAACATTGCACCGGACTTCATCCTGCGCGGTGCGGCTTCGGAAACGGTGTCCTACGCCCCGTATAACCAGATGGCTCCGTATTTCGAAGCCAACGATACGGTGCTGACCGCGACCGCGGGCAATCCGAATCTGAAGCCGTATCGTTCGGCAAACTTCGATGCATCGGCTGAGTGGTACTTCAACGACGAATCGGTGTTTGCGGCCTCGGTGTTCTACAAGGACGTCCTCAACTACATCGTCAATGCGGCGACCACCCAGACGCGCGTCAATGGTTCCTGGACGTTGCCGGGCTATCTGCAAAGCGAGGGCAATGCGCAGATCGCCGCGGGTCTTTGTACCGCAGCCGGTATCTGTCAGTACGACGTAACCGCACCGGTCGACGGTGGTCGCGCCAAGGTCAAGGGTGCCACGCTGAGCTATCAGCAGGCATTCGGCGACAGCGGCTTCGGGTTGCGCACGAACTACACCTACTCGGATGGTTCGACCCATAGCGGCGGTTGGCTGCCCTATAACTCGAAGAACGCGTACACCATTGCGCCGTACTTCGAGAAAGGTCCGTACAGTGCCAGCGTTTCGTACAACTACCGCAGCGCCTATCTGGCCGGCGGCTACGTGGCCGGCGCACCGTCGACCTATGTGGATGGCTTCAAGGAACTCGACGGTTCGGTGGGCTACCAGTTCAACAAGAACTTCTCTGTCACCTTCGACATGTTGAACTTGCTCAACTACAAGTACTACGCCTATCTGGGTAGCAAGACCCAGATATCCGAAGAGTATGTGACCGGTCGCCAGTTCATGCTCGAGGCACACTTCAAGTTCTGATGTAACACGTAAGTCTTTCTTCTTCCCCGCCAAGGACCTGGCGATTTCTTGCCAGGTCCTTTTTTTCCATAGGGATTCGGACGCGGGGAAGTTGATCGTGATGAATACCCGCGACGCCGGCATATCCGGCGTTGGCGAGGCCGCTTCGCAGGAGTTGCCGCATGAAGTCCGCCGTGCCGTTTGTCCTGGCTTGCCTAAGCCTGTGTGCTGCGAATGGATGGACAGCGGAACCGAAAGTGTTGGTCGATCAAGTCGGCTACGAATTGCAGGCGAGCAAGCAGGCCGTTGTTGCGGCTGATGCGACACAATCGCTTCATGATTTCCAGGTTGTCGACGCTAGCGACAACAAGCCGGTGCTGACGGGTACGTTGCAGGATACGGGCCCCGTCGCGAAGTGGGGTGCTGAGCACTATTGGCGCGCCGATTTCTCCGCACTGAAGAAACCTGGCCGCTACTACTTGACGTTGCAAGATCACGGAACCTGCATACGTTCCGACGAATTCCTGGTGCAAGGCGATGTGTTGGAGCGCAACACCTTCTCCAATGTCGTGTACTACTTCAAAGGCCAGCGCGCCAGCGGCGCGATGGACAAGGCCGATCGGCATCTTGCGCATCCGGATGGAACGCCGGGCACGCTCGATATTCATGGCGGCTGGTACGACGCCACGGGCGATTACGGCATTCACCTTTCGCACCAGAACCTCACCTCTTATTTCAATACGCAGCAGGTGCCATTGGTGGTCTGGAGCCTGCTTCGCAGCTGGCAACAGCTCGACGCGCGCCACGATCCGGATTTCAGTCAATACCAGCGTCGCCTGCTCGACGAAGGATTGTTCGGCGCGGATTTCCTGGTGCGCGACAAACGCCCCGACGGTTCGTTCTACCAATCGATCGATGCGCCTGGCGCGGGCAAGCTTGCGCAGGATCGCCGCATTGGCGATCCCAATTGGCGCACACAAATCAAGCGCAATGCCAACGATACCACCGAAAAAGTGGAGGCGCCCGCGCACGGCCCGCACGCGTATGAAGCAAGCTTTCGCGCAGGTGGCGGCGTAGCGATTGCCGCGCTGGCGCTGGCCAGCACGGTGGACGATGCCGATGGCGATTTCACGCGTCAGGATTATCTCAACACGGCCGAAGCGGCCTATCGTTTCCTGGATGCGCACAACAAGGAATTGATCAACGATGGCGTGGAAAACATCGTCGATGACTATTGCGCGTTGCTGGCGGCCACTGAGTTGTACCGCGCCACGCACGACGAGGTCTGGCGCAAGGCTGCTGAAAAGCGCGCCGCAAGTCTGATGTCTCGCCTCATTACGCACGATGGCCAACAAGACTACTGGCGCGCCGATGCCGGCACGCGGCCATTCTTCCATCCTACCGACGCAGGCCTGCCGGTCGTAGCGCTAGTGGAGTACGCAAGCATTGCGACCGCGACACAGCAGAAGGTTGTGCGGGACGTCGTGCGGCGCTCGCTGGCTTACGAATTACGCGTCACTGGCGACGTGAACAATCCCTTCGGCTATGCGCGCCAGTTGGTGCGCATGGGCAACGGCACCGTGCGCACGGCTTTCTTCTTCCCACACGATACCGAGGCGGCGCCGTGGTGGCAGGGCGAAAACGCACGATTGGCATCCCTGGCTGCCGCTGCACGCATGGCTGCGCCGCTGTTCGCTGGCGATCCGGCGTTCCGCGCCAAGCTGCAAGACTACGCCTGGAACCAGCTGCACTGGATACTCGGTCGTAACCCTTACGACACCAGCATGTTGATGGGCAGCGGACAGCGCAATGCTGGATACATGTTCTTCCGGTCGTACGAATACACCAGCGCGCCGGGTGCGATCATCAACGGCATCACGGGCGATCTGGATGACGAAGACGGTATCGCTTTCAATCTTGGCTACGCCCAAACCGGCCGCGACGACGACTGGCGCTGGACCGAACAATGGTTGCCGCACGACGCCTGGTATCTGTATGCGGTAAGTTTGCCTCACGACTGACCCATCGACACCTGGACCGATTCATGCGATTTGCAAGCTTATTGCTCTGTTTGGCTTTATGCAGTCTCGCCCAGGCGGCCCCTGTGTCGTTGATTCCACTGCCGGCAAAGCTGCAGCTTGCCGATGGCATGTTCAAGGTTGCCGACGACACGCCCATCGTCATTCCGCCGCACGATCCAGCGGCACGCCAGGATGCGCTCTATCTCGTCGACTTGCTCGCACGCACACGTGGACTGCATCTGCGGCTCACTGAAAATACGCACGCGAGTAGCGCCATCGTGTTTAGTCGTGATCCCAAGGCGGTAGTGTCGCAGGCCGAGGGCTACACACTGGACGTCACGCCGCAAGGTGTTCGCATCGTTGCTCGTGACGATGCCGGCCTGTTCTACGGCGCGGTCACACTCTGGCAACTGCTGACACCGGACGCGCATCAAGGTCCGGTCAGTGTGCCTGCATTGCATATCAGCGACTGGCCACGTTTCACCTGGCGCGGGCTTATGCTCGATTCCGCGCGGCATTTCCAGAACGTTGCGGAGGTCGAGCAACTACTTGATCAGATGGCGCAGCACAAGCTCAACGTGTTGCATTGGCATCTCACCGACGACCAAGGTTGGCGCATTGAAATCAAGCGTTATCCCGAACTCACGCGTGTTGGTGCATGGCGCACGCCGCCCGATGCGGAACACGATGGCGAGCCGGCGCGCTACGGCGGTTTCTACACGCAGGATCAGATTCGCGACGTCGTGGCGTATGCCGCCGCCAGGCACATCACTGTGGTGCCGGAAATCGATATGCCTGGCCACGCGCAAGCTGTCGTGGCGTCGTATCCGCAATTCGGCGTGACGGGCAAACGTCCGCCGGTATCCGTGGACTGGGGTGTTAATCCCTATCTCTACAACGTCGACGACGCGACATTTCAGTTTATCGATAACGTACTTGACGAAGTGATGGCGCTGTTTCCTTCGCACTACATCCATGTCGGCGGGGACGAAGCGGTAAAGGACCAATGGAAGGCTTCGCCGGTCATTCAGGCCAAGATCCGAGCTTTGCATCTGAAAGATGAGGATGCGTTGCAGGGCTGGTTCATCGGCCGTGTGGGCGGCTATCTGGCTGCGCATGGTCGTCGCTTGATCGGTTGGGACGAAATCCTCGATGGCGGCGTGCCGGCGGACGCTACCGTAATGTCGTGGCGAGGTACGGATGGCGCCATCAAGGCCGCGCAACTCGGACACGATGTGGTGATGTCGCCGTCACCGGACCTTTATCTCGATAGCGTGCAGAGCGATCAGCCAGATGAGGCCGCAGGGCGCAATCCGGTGCGCGACCTGGCCAGCATCTACGCCTTCAATCCCATACCCGCGTCGCTGAATGCGGCGCAAGCCGCGCACGTGTTGGGTGCACAGGCGAATGCGTGGACCGAACACATGCCGACGATGCAGCATGTGGAGCACGCCTCCTTTCCACGGATCGATGCATTGAGCGAAGTAGATTGGTCGCCGTCGTCGGTGCGTAGCTGGAAAGGTTTTCTCGCGCGTCTTCCTGCACAGTTCGAACGCTATGCCGATCAGCAGGTGGCATATGCCGACAGTGCGTTTGCAGCCCTTATCCAAGTCGATGCGAATGCCGCGCTGAAACACAGACGTGCCAAGGTCACACTATCCAACCAGGCCAATGACGGCGCGATTCATTACACCGTGGACGGCAGCGTGCCGGATCTTCAAGCGCCGCTTTACGCCGGTCCGTTCACGGTCAAGTTGCCCACGACGATCAAGGCAGCCACGTACGCCAGCGATGGCAGCACGCTCGCCGCTGCGCGTACACGTGTACTCGATGACGCGAGTTTGTCGAGTCGTGAGGGTGTCGAGCTACCCAATTGTCCCGGCAGCGACTTTCGCCTGCGGATACAGCCGATGCCGGACGCCGCCAGCATGACGCCGGTTTATGCCGTCAATCTTTTCGACAGCTGTCAGCAATATCCCGGGGCTTTGCTCGATGGCGTGACAACCATCCATGCCGACGTGGTGCGACTGGAGCGCAACTACGCTCTCGCGCACGAGGCAAAACTAGTTGTGTCGCGCCCGCATCGCACGCCGTACGGTGAGTTCGTCGTGCATCTGGATCGCTGCGATGGCCCCGCACTGGCCAGCATGCCGTTACCGAACCCGGCAACAAGCGGGCGCCAGTTCGCGCTTGATGCATCGCTGCCGGCAAAATCTGGTGAGCACACGCTTTGCCTGGTATTCACCGCGCCTACCGATGGGCCACTTTATGCCATTGGTCGCGTGTCGTTGGAAAAGCACAGGCCGTGAACACCATGGTAGAGACTCGCAACGTTTGAAACGTTAGACCGGTAGTGCGCGACGTTCTAGCTGTTGTCATGAAACTGCAGCCGTCCTCAACAACCATGACATGTTTATCGTCTCGGTAAGGGATTGTGCATGCGTCGGCTGCTGTTTGCGTTGTCGTTAGGGGTGCTCGCCACCGTCACTGCCCAGCAGGTTGCCGCCGAGCCGGTGCTGTTGATTTCGATCGATGGGCTGCGCCCTGCCGACGTATTGCAGGCAGAGCAGCGCGGGCTGCATTTGCCGAACCTGCAAGCCTTCCTGCAGCGCGGTGCTTACGCATCAAACGTGCGCGGCGTATTGCCGACACTGACTTATCCAAGTCATACCACGCTGATTACCGGCGTCTCGCCGGGCGTACACGGCATCTTCGCCAATCTTACGTTTGATCCTTACGGCAAGAATCAGCAAGGTTGGTACTGGTACGCCAGCGATATCCGCGTGCCGACGCTATGGGATGCGGCGCATAACGCCGGACTGAGCACCGCGAATGTGCATTGGCCGGTGAGTGTGGGCGCGCATATCGATTGGAATCTCCCGCAGGTCTGGCGTACCGGCACGGATGACGATCGCAAGCTGCTTGCCGCGCTTGCCACCCCTGGTCTATTGCCGTCGCTGGAAAAAGATCTCGGCCCGTATGCTAACGGTATCGATGAGGATCTCGCCGGCGACCAGAACCGCACGCGCTTCGCGATCAAACTGTTGGAAACGCGCAAGCCTGCATTTATGACGGTATACCTCACTGCGCTCGACACGCAGCAACATGCGAGCGGCCCCGATACGCCGGCTTCGCGCGACGTACTGGAACACATCGATCAACTGATTGGGCAGTTGGTCGCGACGGCACAACATGTTCATCCGGATGGCGCTATCGCGGTGGTTTCCGATCATGGCTTCGCGCCGGTACAGCATGACGTGAATCTCTATCTACCGTTCATCAAGGCAGGCCTCATCACCGTCAAGGACGGCAAGGTAACGGATTGGCAGGCTATGCCTTGGAACGACGGCGGCAGTGCGGCAATCGTGTTGCGTGATTCGGCCAATGTGGCGGTGAAGAATCAGGTGGCGGCGTTGCTCGCGCAACTTCAGACCGACCCGTTGTTCGCCATCGATCATGTGCTCGATCATGCGCAGCTCGTTGCACAGGGCGGTACGCCCAAGGCCGAGTGGTTCGTGCAGTTCAAGCTTGGCTATGAAATGGCGTTGACGCTGGATACGCCGCTGCCCTCGCAAGGTAGTCATTACCTCGGCATGCATGGCTATGATCCCGCGCTGCCGCAGATGCGTTCCACCTTTCTGGTGATGGGCGCACACGTACCGGCCGCGCGTAACCTCGGCGAAGTCGATATGCGCGATATCGCACCGACACTCGCTGCGTTGTTGGGCACTAGTCTTCCGCAAGCACAGGGCAAGCCTTTACTTCCTGCTTCGAGATAAGCGGCGCAGCAATCGCATCCGGGCACCGTCGCAACGACGGTGTCCCGGCTATGATCGGCGGACACGTCTAGAGGAGATCTGGCATGTCCGCAGTGCCATCCACGCGCGTACCGGCGGTGTTCGGCCTTAGATTTGCGCTCATCGCGCTGTTTGCTGTGGGTGCCATTGTCGGATCATTGGCTACGGCTGGCGGCGTGGATGCCTGGCACTGGCTGCACTGGATGTGCAAGCCGCTCGCCACGGCGCTGATTTTCATGGTGGCGTGGGGTGCAACGCGGCCGGTGTCTGCCGCGTATCGGCGCAACGTGCTTGTGGGTATCGTCTTCTGCCTGCTCGGCGACATTTTGCTGATGTTGCCACGTGACCTGTTCGTGCCGGGATTGGTGAGCTTTTTGCTCGGGCACGCATGGTTCATTGCAGCATTCAGCAGCGACGTACGTTTCGCGGCGCGTTGGTGGCCTTGGCTTGTGTGCCTGGCTTTCGGGGTGGGAATGGGCGTTCTACTGTGGCCGGGCATCGCGCCTGCCATGCGGGCGCCGGTGCTTCTCTATATAGGTGTGCTGACGACCATGGCCGGCCAGGCTTTGGGCCGGGCGTCATGGCTGCGAGCGCGCGGCGATGTTCGGGCCGCTTCGGCGCGCCACGCCGGCCTCGGCGCGGTGCTGTTCATGATCAGCGACAGCCTGCTCGCCTGGGACCGTTTTCGCGCCGCTTTACCGTGGGCTGCGCTATATATACTGGCAACGTATTACGCGGCCCTTTGGCTGATCGCCCGCTCGGTGGAGCGGGGTGCGCCTGACTCACAAACGGAGTCTTGATGATCACTCCCGAACGCATCATGGCCTGGGCCATACCGGGCTTCTTCGTACTGATCGGCGTCGAGTTGCTGGTTGCGAAGTGGCGCGGCCGCGACGTTTATCACGTCAACGATGCCATCAACAGCCTGGGCCTAGGCACGATGTCGCAGATCGTCGGCGTGTTCACCAAGCTGTTCGCAATCGGCATCTACGGGTGGTGCGCCACGCATTTGGCACGATGGACCTTGCCGGCGAGCAGCGCATGGGTTTGGATCAGCGGGCTGCTGCTCTACGACCTGCTGTATTACTGGCTACACCGCTTCGGGCATGAAGTGAATGTGCTGTGGGCCGCGCATGTCGTGCATCATCAGAGCGAGAGCTACAACCTCACCACGGCATTGCGCCAGACTGGTAGCGGTTTCCTGTTGGGCTGGCTGTTCTATCTGCCGATGGCGTTGCTTGGCTATCCCACCGAAGTGTTCGCGGTGGTCGCGTTGATCGATCTGCTTTACCAATTCTGGGTGCATACCGAAGTGATCGGTCGCCTGGGCTGGTTCGATCGCGTGTTTTGCTCGCCCTCCAATCATCGCGCGCATCACGCGGTGAACGATCGCTATCTCGATCGCAACTACGGCGGCATCCTGATCGTGTGGGATCGCCTGTTCGGTACTTTCATCGAAGAGAACGACGAGGATCCGCCGATTTACGGCACCCGTTCGCCGCTGCAAAGCTGGAATCCGTTGTGGGCGAATGTCGAGGTGTATTGGGCGATGCTCCAGGATAGTTGGCATGCACGCAACTGGCTGGACAAGCTGCGCGTATGGATCAAGCCACCGGGTTGGCGGCCTGCGGATGTGGCGGCGCGCTTTCCCAAGGCGGCGTTCGATATAAGCCATGCGCGTTACAACCCGCCGATATCACCCGCCTGGAAGACCTACTGCGTTGTGCAGTTTGCCGTGTTGCTGCTGATTGGCGTGAACTTTCTTGGCGTGGCGCCAACGTTGGCGTTCACGCAAGCTGCTGCGTACGCCGTCTACCTGGTTTATAGCCTGTGGACGATCGGCTTTCTGATGGAAGGTCGTCGCTTGGGTATATGGCTGGATTGCGGACGCACACTCGGCACGATGCTGGCGGTGGCATTAAGCGGTCGCTGGTTCGGCGTGGCACATCTCGATCAGCAGGTCGTCTTGGCGGTGTGTTTGGTCGCGGGAATAAGTACTGTCATGCTTTTCTATGTGACGCGTCATAACGTGCGTCACTCCCAAATAGCGTAAGCCGCACGTTGACGAATCGAACGATCGCCGTTTTTCAACGGTTACGGCGCACTACATGACCGCATTTCCTGGCTCGGAAAAATATCGTTAAAACAACGAATTGAGCAAGGGTTGGCACCCCGCGAAAAGAGTCGACGATTTTGCTTGGAGGATGCAGCCGCAAGTCGCATAGTGAACTTCAGGCGACGTGCCTGATGGTTGCGCCGTCGACTAGGTTGAGGCTCCGTGCGTGTTCGTTTGCACTGTTCATTCCGAAGGAGTGATGACTATGCGATACACAACACTGTTCGAAAACCGCAAGGACGAACTGCTCCTGCTGGCTCGCGTGCTGCTTATGGCTCTATTCGTGATCTTCGGCTGGGGCAAGCTGACGGGTTTTTCGGCTACCGCCGCGTACATGGAAGCAACCGGTTTGCCGCTTCCCACACTCGCCGCGGCCAGTGCGTTAATCATGGAGTTATTCGTCGGGCTTGCGATCCTGATCGGCTTTTACACGCGGCCGTTGGCGTTACTGCTCGCGCTATATACGCTGATCACGGCGATGATCGGGCACCGATTCTGGTTGCTGACCGATGCCGCGCACATGGAAGCCATGATCAACTTCTACAAGAACGTTAGCATTGCCGGCGGGCTCTTGCTGTTGTGCATCACTGGGCCGGGCAAGTATTCCGTGGATCGGCGATAAAGCCCTTATCCGAGTAATGAAAGGCCGCGTAGCGCTTTCATGGCGAGGGCAGGCACAGTAGCGCTCGCTAAATCGACACCTGCCTGCCGATGTCCACCACTTGATCCGCAGGTACGTGCAGGTAGTCAGTCACGCGTGCGCTATTGCGCAGCAGCACACTAAACATGGCTTCGATCCACAACGGCAAGCCATGGCCGTCATCGCGGCGGACGATTTTTTCCATGCCGATGAAGTAGGTGAGTTCGTGCGGATCGATCGGGCAATCGTGCGTGGCGACCTGCGTCATCAGTTGGGGTAAGTTGGGACGCTGCATGAAGCCGTAGCTGGCGGTGACGGACCAGAAGTTGGGTGCCACTTCCGAGATGGTCATGCGATTCTTCGTGGGGATGTAGGGTGTTGACGCGATATCCAGCGTCACAGCCAGTACGCGTTCGTGAAGCGCATGGCTATGCTTGACGTACCACTGCATCACTGGCGGCGTGTTGGCCTTGGCGCGCGTAAGGAACACCGCGGTGCCTGGTACGCGAGGCACTTTGGCCGCAGCAAGGCCAGCGACAAACGCATCGATGGAAAGCGGGTTTTCACCCAGGCGGCTGGCAATGGCGGTGATGCCTTTGTGCCATACGTACATCACCAGATATACCAGGGCGGCCAGGATCAGCGGCACATAGCCGCCATCGAGCAGCTTCATCATGTTCGATGAGAAGAACGACACATCCACAATGAAGAACAGTCCGGCAATTGCGCTGCTTGCGAGCAGGTTCCACTTCCATATTTCACGCATGGCGATAAACAGCAGGCCCGTGGTCATCAACATGGTCGCGGACACCGCGATGCCGTAGGCAGCCGCCAAGTTGTCGGATTTGCGAAAGCCCAGCGCAAGACCGATCGTCACCAGCATCAGCAGCCAATTGACGGCGCCGACGTAGATCTGGCCGTAGCCTTCTTCGGATGTTTGCACGATTTTCAGCCGCGGCATCCAACCAAGCTGGATCGCCTGCCGCGTCATCGAAAATGCGCCGGTGATGATCGCTTGGCTTGCGATGATGGTGGCGATGGTCGAAAGAATGATCAGCGGCAAGGTCAGCGGAGCAGGGCACAGGCGATAGAAAATATTGCCTTCGGTCGATGCGCCCGCCAGCACGATGGCACCTTGTCCTGCGTAGTTCAGCACAAGGCTGGGAAATACCAGGGTCGACCACGCCAGCTTGATCGGACCGGCGCCGAAGTGGCCCATGTCGGCATAAAGAGCTTCCGCACCGGTCACGCACAGGAACACGCCGCCCAGCACCAAAAATCCGCTGCCGCCGCTATGCAGTAGATAGTCCAACGCGTAGTAGGGATTCAGCGCCCACAGGATCGACGGATGCCGCGCGATACCCCACAAGCCGAGCACCGCCATCGTCAAGAACCACAAGCCCATGATGGGGCCGAACGCGCGCCCG
This sequence comes from Vulcanimicrobiota bacterium, assembly GCA_903970555.1. GTDB lineage: Bacteria > Pseudomonadota > Gammaproteobacteria > Xanthomonadales > Rhodanobacteraceae > Dyella_B. The sequence goes on along the minus strand of CAJCJD010000210.1, from coordinate 8,670 downwards.
ATTTTCGCTGTGCCCATCGGTTGCAGCGCAAAAAGGGCCAGCAGAATGACTACCGTCAACGGCAGCACGTAGGGGTGCAGCGAGGGCGCCACGATGTTCAGGCCTTCCAACGCGGAGAGCACAGAGATGGCCGGCGTAATCGCGCCATCGCCATAGATCAGCGCGGCGCCGAACAAGCCGGCTGCCACAATCAGCGGCCGCTTCTGCCGCTTCACACCCAGCAATGCCATCAAAGCAAGGATGCCGCCCTCGCCGTCGTTGTCGATGCGCATGGCGAATCCGGCGTATTTCACCGTCGTCACGATGATCAGGGTCCACACCAAGAGCGAAATCACGCCCAGTATCGTGTGCGCGTTATCGCCGCCGGTCATGTCCAGCACCGTCTTGAACGTGTACAGCGGACTGGTGCCGATATCGCCGAAAACCACGCCGAGTGCGCCGACACTGGCGGCCATCAATGCGGGCTTCTTCCAGGGGGTGGATTCGGATGCCGTGGTCATGGGATGCCTGGGCTGGGGTGCGTGCCGGAGCCGATAGCCTATCCCCATTCGGTGACAGTCTGGGTGATTGGCTCGGCGTGCCTCGTCCCTTCAGCGAGGCACGCCGAGCAAGCATCAGAACTTCACCCGAAACTCCGCTCCGTACATGCGAGGCGCGGTGATGTACGCATACGGCGTTCCCAACACGGATTCGGAGACGGTGCCGAGCCCGATCACATAGCGCTGGTTGAACACGTTGTTGACGTAGAGGCTGACACCCCAGCGTCCTCCGTTGGCCGTCCAGTCGATGCGCATATCGGTACGTTTCTGTGCCGCGTTGAGGTCGAAGTTGGTGGGCAGCGAACACTTGCCTTGATACACCGATGCATCGTTGCAACGCAGTGGTCCGCGAAAGCCGTAGTTCGCGTTGAACGTCACACTGCCGTTGGCGATGTCGTGCCAGGTGTACGCGCCGCTCACTGAGTAGGAAATCTTCGGCTCGTCGACCGGCTGGCCGGAGACATTCGCGTACTCGATCTGGTTAGTGGTGCTTATGCCGATCGGTACTTCGGCATGCGTGTACTTGGAATCGATATAGCCGCCGTTGAACGCCAAGCGAAGGTTGTCGATGGGCACCCATTCCAGTTGCAAGTCCAGGCCCTTGGCGGCCTGGTCGGTGTTGCTGACCTGGTATTCGGGCACGCCCAGACCTTCGCTCGAAGGAATCAGCGTCAGCGTTTGGCGATTGTCGTAGCGGTAATAGTAGGCCGATGCGTTAACGAGCAGGTTCTGATCCGGGAAGGTGCTCTTCACGCCCGTTTCTACATTCCACACTTTTTCCGGTGCGAACTCGGCACCCGGTTCCGTGCCATCGAAACCGCCTGCCTTGTAGCCCTTGGCCAGCGAGGCGTAGGTCATCACGTTGGGTGTGAATTTGTAATCGAGCACGAAGCGCGGGCTGGCATCGTTCCAGCTCGCGCGCTTCTGCACCAGCTGGTTCACGTCGGTGGTGAAGATCTGGTTTTGCGTAAGAATAGCCAGAAGCTGTTGCGCAGTGACTTTGCCGCCGGTCAGCAACGGCACCAGATTCAACAGCCCCGCAGCCTGCATTTGCGCCAACGTGGCATCCAGTTGTGGCGCGGAACGCGGCGGCGTGAACCAGGTGAAATCTTTTTCGTCGTGCGTCAGGCGCAGGCCGACGGTTGCGTCGAGATTGTCGGTGACGTGCCAGATGGTGTCGCCATAAGCGGCCAGTGCATCGAATTTACCGGTGTTGTAAACCGTTTCGGTCCACGGATCGCCCAGCAGGTTGTAAGGCAGATTCAGCGACTGCAGGATCGAATTGAAGTAGCCGAAGATCGTGCCCGTCGGCGTGTATTGCTGGCCGACGCCGGTGTTGAGTGCGAGCGTGTCATACGTGTCGGTATTCACGCGAGCCAAGCTGGTTTCGTCCGCGTGCTCTTGATAGAAGCTGGCGCCGGCCACCCAGTCGAGCAGGTCGTTGTTACCGCTGAACTTGAACTCTTGATACCAAGTGTGTCCCGCGCCGATTACGCCGGTGTTGAGGTATTCGGTAACCTGCTGCAAGCCGGTGCCGCTTTCGATATGCGACATGCTGTAGCTGGTCCAGTTGGTGGTGGACGTGAACGTGCCCCAGCTGAAATTGTGATCGATGGCGAGCGTGTAGTCGTTGTAGTTGCGTTCCTCGCGACCATCCGTCGCGCTGTCGTAGAACGGCGCGTCGATCGGGTTGTAGAACGTGGATGGATTCGCGGGGAATGGCGCACGCTGGTACAGATTCGTGGAGGACATGGGGATCAGCCCCATATCGACGCGCGACGGCTGTTTTACGCGATCGTGGTCATACGACAGATGCACCTGCGTGTCCGGTGTTACGTTCCAGCGGTAGACGATGCGCGTGCCCCATTCGTCATCCTTGCCATAGTGCTGGCCGGTAGCTGCATCTTTCAGCCAGCCGTCGCTTTGATTGTCGACCACGCTGATGCGTAGCGCCATGTCTTTGTTCAGCGGGATGTTGATGCGCGCATCGCCGTAGCGCTTGCCGTAGTTGCCGATGCGTATGCGCGCATCGCCTTCGAATTTATCGGTCGGTTCGTTGGTGATGATGGAGATCGCGCCGGCCGCCGTATTGCGACCGAACAGCGTGCCTTGTGGGCCTTTCAGCACTTCGACGCGCGCCACATCGTTAAAGGCCATCAGCGAACCACCGTCGCGTGTTTGGTAAACGCCGTTGATGTACACGCCCACCGCCGAATCGGTGCCGATACCGAAGTCGTCGGTTTCGATGCCGCGCAGGCGATAGGTCGGCTGGGTTTCGTCGGTGTTATCCACCACCAGTCCAGGCACGAACAAATTCATGTGGCTCAGGTCGGTAGCAGCCACCGAGTCGATCTGCTTGGCCGTGACGATGTTCATCGCGATCGGCACGTCCTGCATTTCCTGCGTGCGGCTCTGTGCGGTGACCGTTATCTGTTCGAGTTTGGTGGCGCGGGTGGCCGCTGGTTTTTGCGTCGGCGCTGTCGTGCTGGGCGAAGCAGGGGCATCCTGCGCGGCAGCGGGATGGGCGATGGCGCCAAGCGATCCGGCAAAAAACGCACAAGCGATCTGGGAGGCGAGCCTCCTCTTGCGAATGAGCATGAATTGTTCCCCATCAGGCGACGCGTTGTTGTGCGCATGCCAGGGGATCCCCATCCCGCCGGCAGCATGGATACGCACAGGTATGTTCACTTGCTGCGGTGGCGCCTGTATAGCTGCGCCGCAGCACGGGTCCCTGCCGTGGGTCATGGCGATCGCCGTGAACACGTCGCGCTTTCGCTATCATCGGATCTTTGTGATGGGGGAGAGATGCCGATGAGTTTCCTGAGCCGGATGCTGCGCCATAAATCCGTCGAGCTATTGCAGGCGGAAGCGGGCCGGCGCGGCGATTTTCGCCGCGTGCTCGGTCTGTGGCAGCTCACTGCGATCGGCATCGGCGGCATCATCGGCGTGGGCATCTTCGTGCTTGCCGGTCAGCAGGCCGCGATGAATGCAGGGCCGGCGGTGGCGCTGAGCTTCATCATCGCCGGCTTCGGCAGCGCTTGCGCCGCCTTGTGCTACGCGGAATTCGCCGGGCTGATTCCCGTTACGGGCAGCGCGTATACCTACGGTTATGCGGTGCTGGGCGAATTCGTCGCCTGGATCATCGGCTGGGATCTGCTGCTGGAATACGCGCTGGTGGTGGCCGTGGTGGCGATCGGCTGGTCCGGTTATGTGCAGGTGTTGCTCGGTTCGGCCGGCGTGCATCTACCGGAGTGGGCGCAGCAGAGCATGAGCGCGCAGACGATGGAGTATTACCTGCAGCAGATATTCGGCATGCACGGTACGCAGCCGATTGCCGGTCCCAGCGACGGCCATCGGTTCAACATCATCGCTGCCACGATTTCACTGCTGGTCGCCGCGCTGCTCACGATTCGCACCGAATGGGGTGCGCGTTTCAACACCTTGGTGGTGACGATCAAGGTGATCGGCGTGCTGCTCGTGGTCGGCGTAGGCGTGTTCTACATCCATACGGCGAACTGGCAGCCGTTTGTTCCCACGCGCGTGATCGATGCGCAAGGCGTTGGACATTTTGGCTGGGCAGGCGTGCTGACAGGCGCAAGCGTGGTGTTTTTTGCGGTGTTCGGCTACGACACGCTTACCACCGCCGCCGAAGAAGCCAAGCATCCACAGCGCGATCTTCCGCGCGCGGTGCTGTTGTCGCTGGCGGTGGCGATGGTCTTGTATATCGCCGTTTCGCTGGTGCTGACGGGCATTACGCATTACAGCCATCTCGGGGGCGATGCATCGGTATCCGATGCGTTCGAGTCGATCGGCTTGCACTGGCTGAGCGTGACGATTGCGGCCGCCGCAGTGATCGGCGTGACCAGCGTGCTGTTCGCCTTCATGCTTGGCGCTGCGCGCATCTGGTTTGCGCTGGCGCGCGATGGTCTGCTGCCGGCGTGGTTTGCGCATATCCATCCGCGCTTCGGCACGCCGGCACGTCCCACGGTCATCCTTGGTGTATTCACTGCACTGGTGGCGGGGCTGCTGCCGATTGGTGAAGTGGCCGAGCTGGTGAACATCGGCACGCTAAGCGCCTTCATCATCATTTGCACGGCAGTGCTGGTGCTGCGTGTGCGCAAGCCACACGTGGCGCGCAGTTTCCGTGCGCCGGCGTTGGCGGTGGTCGCACCCTTGGGTGTGCTGTTCTCGCTGCTGCTGATTTTCGGGGTGCCGTGGTCCGATACGGATGGTTGGCATCGCATCGGCGGCTTGCCCTGGATCACTTTCGAGCGTTTCATCATCTGGATGGCGCTGGGTTGCCTGATCTATTTCGGATACGGCATACGGCATAGCCGTTTAGAAAATCAGCGCGACGACTAGCCATGACCTCTGGCAGGGGAGGGTGGATAGGGCCTTGGCTCTACCATGGGTCGGTCATCGCCTAACCGGCGGTCATTACCCACCCTCTGTTCTCGCGGGCGTTCCGCGCGGACAGTGTCTGCTTGGAGTTGCCCAGTGATATTTCGTACGATGCGTTTCAACCTGATCGCCACCGCCGTGATCGCAGCATGTGCCCTGTCGGCTACGGCAGTTGCCCAATCGGATGCCACCAGCGCACCGGCTCCCGTCGATCAGCCTTATGCCGGCACGCTCACGGTCAACGTGGACCTGACCGACGCAGGCAAACGCATCTTCCGCTCGCACGAAACCATTCCGGTGAAGTCGGGCGCGGTCACCTTGTTCTATCCGCAGTGGATTCCCGGCGAGCACGCGCCGTCGGGCCCAGTGCAAAACGTTTCCGGCCTGATCATCCGCGCCAACGGCAAGCAGCTGCCCTGGCGGCGTGATTTGCGCGATATGTACGCGCTGCATCTCGATGTGCCGGATGGCGTGAGCCAGCTCGATCTGGAATTCCAGTTCCTCTCGCCCGGCGATGGCGAAGGCAGCAACTTCGGCGCCAGCGCATCGGCCACGCCGGATCTGGTCGACATGGAATTCAATCAGGTTGCGTTCTATCCGGCCGGTTACTACACGCGGCAGATCCAGATCCAACCAACCGTGCAATTGCCGGAAGGCTGGAAGTTCGGCTCCGCGTTGGAAGTGGACAATCAGTCAGGCAACACCATCCATTTCAAGCCGGTCAGCTTCAACAACTTTGTCGACTCACCGCTGATCGCGGGCGCCAACTTCAATCGCGTCGATCTTGCGCCAGGCGAAAGCGTGCCGGTGCATCTGAATGTCGTGGGCGATTCGGCGAAAGACGTGAAGCTCACCGACAAACAGCTGGAGCAGCAACGCAATGTGGTCAAGCAGACCAACTTGCTGTTCGGTGCGCATCATTACGGCCATTACGATTTCTTGCTGACGCTGTCCGATCACACCGGCCACTTCGGTTTGGAACATCACCAATCCAGCGACGATCGCCTGCCGGCCGATTTCTTCACCGACGACGACATGCATCTGATCGCATCGAGCCTGATGCCGCACGAATTCGTGCACTCGTGGAACGGTAAATTCCGTCGTCCGGCCGATCTATGGACGCCCAATTTCAACGTACCGATGCAGGACGACCTGCTGTGGGTGTACGAAGGCCTGACCGACTATTGGTGCGGCATCCTCACCGCTCGCGCGGGCTTGTGGACGCCGGATCAATACCGCGACTCAATGGCCAACATCGCCGCGCAGATGACTTATCGCACCGGTCGCGCCTGGCGTTCGCTGCAAGACACAGCCGATGCCGCGCCGCTCACCTATTACGGCTCCGAAAGCTGGATCAACTGGGTGCGCGATACCGACTTCTATCCGGAAGGCCAACTGCTGTGGCTCGATGTCGACACCAAGATCCGCGAGCTCAGCGGCGGCAAGCATTCGCTGGATGATTTCGCTCACGCCTTCTACGGCATGGACAACGGCAGCTACGTCACCAAGACCTACAACTTCGACGACGTGGTCAGCACGCTCAATCAAGTGCAGCCGTTCGACTGGTCCAAGTTCCTGCGCGATCGCCTGGATTACACCGGCGCGCAACTGCCCGAGCAGGGCATCGAGCGCGGCGGTTGGAAGCTGATCTTCAACGACACGCAGAACGCCGAAGAGAAGGCCAGCGAAGGCATTCGCCACGGTGCGAACCTGGCGTATTCGATGGGCATCGTGGTCAACCAGAGCGGCCGCATCGGCGACGTGCAATGGAACGGCCCCGCCTTCCAGGCCGGCCTGGTGCCGGGCCTGACCATCGTTGCCGTGAACGGCCGCGATTTCTCCACCGAAGCCTTGAAGGATGCGGTCACGGCGGCCAAGTCGTCGCAGGCGCCGATCGAATTGCTGGTGAAGAACGTCGACGTGTATAGCACCGTGAAGGTGGATTACCACGGCGGCCTGCGTTATCCGCACCTGGTGCGCGCGGATGGCAAGGACTTGATCGGGGCTATCGTCGCGCCGCGTAAATAATTAGGGCGTCTGGGGTAAATCTCGCGCCGCGTTTCGCAGTTCTACCAAGCTACGGCCGCCCTTGCGCGGCCGTAGCTGTTTCCGCCCTCGGAGCAGCCAGGAATCAAGGTCCCGCCCTTCGTGCCGATACACCAGTGAACGCCGCTAGCCATAAAGCTGCTTGGGGCAAGGTGAGAGGGGTTATGGGCAAATTCTGGAAACGTCTGTTCGTGCGCGAGGAGCCGAAAGAGCGGCCGCGTTTCACCGTGGTTTTGCCGTGGCCCGAAGATGCCGTCGCCGAGGAAAAGGCGCCTGCGCTGAGCAGCGCCGACGTGCAGGACTGGTTCTACCGCCTGGTGCTGGGCATGCCCGGCTCCGAAGCGACCGAACTGCGTCAGCCCGAGCAGGTGATGCTCAAGCGTCTCGACGAGCTATGCGGCGGCGATCGGTTCGATATCACCAGCCTGCCGCGCCTGCCGGAGGTATTGCCGCAGTTGCTGCGCTTGCTGAAGAGCGAAAACTCCGATGGCATCAAAGTCGCCAAGTTGATCGGACGTGATCCGGTATTGGTCGGCGAGGTGATGCGTGTCAGCCGCAGTGCGCATTACCGCACCGCCAGGCCGATCTCCAGTCTTCAGCACGCGGTGGTGTTGCTGGGGCACGATGGCTTGCGCCAGATGGTGACGCAGCATGTGATGAAGCCGATTCTGCAGGCCAGCGCAGGCATGCTTGGTCATGCCGCGGGACAGCGCTTGTGGGATCACGCTGAGCGTTGCGCGCATGCCAGCATGTATTTGGCGAAGGGGCATGGCGATCCGTTCGAGGCTTATCTCGTGGGTGTGGTGTGCAATGCGGGCGTGGGCGCGATGATTCGTGTACTCGATCAGGAAGCACCGCCAACGTTGGGTGTGTTCAGTCGTCAATTCCTGGCTCATTACGTGAGCATGGCCAACCATCTGACGCTGCGTGCGGCGAGGCATTGGGAATTGCCGCCGAACGTGATCGAGGCGTTGCGTGAGCGATTGGAGGTGCGATCCAAACCGCCGGTCACGGAATTGGGCAATGCGTTGTTGGCGGCGGATCATCTAGCGATGATTCAGATGCTGGCGGATAACCATGTGATCGATCGGAGTACGCCGCCGGCGCAGGGGCGGGGGGATCGATTGCCGGATGTGTTGGTGGAGCGGGCGTTGCAGGAGTTGCGGCGGAGTTTTCGGCAGAATGAGGCGTATGTGGGGTGAGTTCGCTGTCGATGCTGCCATGCTTCCGTCGTCCCGGCGAAAGCCGGGACCCAGCGTCTTTGGCTTTGTTTTATCGTGAGATTGCTAAGGGCTTTCGGCCCGAAGGGCCGAGTCACTTTTCTTTGCGTGCCCAAAGAAAAGTAACCCAAAGAAAGGGCACCCCAAATGACGCGCCTTACGGGCATCCTGCCCTTCAGGTGCGCGGGCGGGCTACGGGGTTTTTCGACAGCACCTCCTGTGCTGACGAAAAACTGGCTCGCATCCGTGCGAGCACTCGATGCCGGCGCCGTGCGCCGGTAAGGCGTGCAGCGCTCGGCGCTTTTGATCTTTTTCTTTGCTCTTAAGCCCTTCGAAGAGTGCGCGCTCTGCGCGCATGGGTCCCTTGTGCGGCGGTGAGGACTGGACGATCAGGCCCCGCAGGGGGCATTGGCACGGATGCCAATGCCTTTTCGCCTGGGCAGGAACCCCCGTCGAAAACCCCG
>CAJCJD010000209.1 GCA_903970555.1 Vulcanimicrobiota bacterium | reverse complement strand
TCGCCGACTTCGGCGGGATTGGGTGCGTTATCCAGCAGCGTCGGCTCACGCAGACTTCCGCCATAACCGCGACTCACTACGCCAGGCCGATAGCCGCGTGCGCGCAACGCATCAATCAACGCCAACGTGAGCGGTGTTTTGCCGGCTCCACCGACCGTGAGATTGCCCACCACAATAACGGGACAAGTCAGTCGCACGGCACGCAGCCAGCCGCGCTTGTACATCGCGCGTCGAACCGCGATTAGCGCATCGTAAAGTCCCGCGAGTGGATAACACCACCAGGGTAAGCGCCCCTTGCCGTACCAGCCTGCCTGAAGCGTCTGGGCCAATGTCATCGTGGTTAGTTAGCGACGGCGACGACGGGACGCTCGTTGAATTGCATGCGGTGCAAGGTTGCGTAATGACCGTTCTGAGCCATCAATTCGGCGTGCGTGCCGCGCTCGATAATCAGGCCATGATCCATCACCGCAATCTGGTCTGCATGCTCAATGGTCGAAAGACGGTGTGCGATCACTAGCGTCGTGCGATCGCGCATCAGATGCTGCAACGCCTGCTGGATCAGGCGTTCCGATTCGGTATCAAGCGCGCTGGTTGCTTCATCGAGCACCAGGATCGGTGCGTTCTTAAGAATCGCACGCGCAATGGCAATACGCTGGCGCTGTCCACCGGAAAGCATATTGCCGCCTTCGCCGATATGACTGTGGATACCTTTGGGCAGGCGCTGAATGAACTCCATTGCGTTGGCGGCTTCGGCAGCGGCAATGATTTCCTGCTCGCTCACGCCCGCCAACTCACCGTAGGCGATGTTCTCGGCGACGGTACCGTCAAACAACACCACGCTCTGCCCCACCCATGCGATCTGCTTGCGTAACGAAGGCAAGGTATACGACGTGTAATCGGCACCATCCAGCAGAATGCGGCCACTGGTGGGTTCGTTGAAGCGCGGCAGCAAACTGACCAGGCTGCTCTTGCCGCTGCCGGAGCGTCCAACCAGCGCCGTGACGGTACCCGGCGCGCAATGGAGGTTCACGCCGCCCAGCGCTTCGAAATCACCGCGCGGATACACCAGGCGAACGTTCTCGAAACGCAAGTCGCCTTTGGAGCGCTCAAGCTCTTGCGTGCCGTGATCGACTTCCGGAGGCGTATCGATAAGTTCGAACAAGCTCTCGGCGGCCGAAATACCGCTTTGCATCGTAGACTGCACGTTCGCCAATCGCTTCAGCGAAGGCAGCATGGCGCCCATGGCCGTAAGCACCGCGACGAATACGCCGGGCGAGATACTGTTGATCACCGAGGGACGGGAGCCGAGAAAGATCAGGCCAGCCAGCGCAAAGGAGGCGACTGTCTGGATCGCCGAGCTGGATGTGGCATTGGTCGCCGCGATCTTGAGATTCAGATAGCGCGCACGATCGGTCACCTGCTTGAAGCGCGACGCCGCATGCTGCTGGCCACCGTAGATGCGCACTTCGCGGTGCGCTTCGACCGTCTCCTCCACCGTACCGGTGACCGACCCCATCATGTTCTGAATGCGGCGACTGATGACTCGATAGCGGCGGCTCACTACGGCAGCAATCAGAATGATGGCAGGAATCATCACCAGCAACGCCAACGTGAGATAGGCGCTGTTGCTCAGCATGACGTAGAACATGCCAAGCACGGTCACCCCTTCGGTCACCGTCACCTTCAATGCATCCGTCGAGGCGCCGGCGATTTGCTCACTGGTGTAGGTAATGCGGGAAATCTGGTGCCCGGAATGCTCGCTGCCGAAAAAAGCCGCCGGCAATCGCAGGTATGCCGCGAATACATCGCGCTGCATGGACTGCACCACGTTGCGTCCGATATAGGCAATGCCGTAGCTGCTGAAAAAAGTGGCGATGCCGCGCACCAAGAAGATCAGGATGATCCAGATCGGCATCCAGAAAATAAGATAAGGATCTTTCTGCGCGAACAACTGATCGATGATCGGGCGCAGCTTGTTGGTAAAGACCGCTAGCGCGCCGCCGTCGACAGCCATGCTGATGATGGCAACGATGGCCACAGGCCAGTAACGCGCCGAGTAGCCAAGCAATCGCTTGTAGACTCGCCGACTTTCCGCATCCCAAAGCGCGATTTTCTTGCCGCTCATTTACCCGTGTCCGACTGCGCCGGCGTCGTAGCAATGGAAAGATGAGTGAAGCCGAGCTGGCCCAAGGCATCCATCGCCATGACCACGTTCTGGTGCGCGGTCATGGCATCGGCGCGAATGGTGACGGTTTGATTGCGATCGTCTCCGGCCACGCGAGCGATGGCTTCCTTCAGCGGATCCACGCCTGCGCCCATTACCTCATCGCTGCCCACGTAGAAGTGCCCCTCACGATCCACCATCACGGTGACCGCCGGTGGTTGCATGTCGCGGTCTTCCGCGCTGGCCTGCGGCAGCTCAACCTTCAGGCGTGAGTGCTGCACGAAGGTGGTGGTAAGCACGAAGAACATCAACAAGGTCAGCAGCACGTCGATCAGCGAGACCACATTGATCTCGAAATCATCGCTGCGGCGGTCGTTACCGATACGCATAGATCAAACCTGCGCCTTGCCGCCTGCCGAAGCTACCGGCGCACGACGCGGACGCGGTGTGGCGGCAGGCGCGGAAATCGTCAGATCATCCAACAGCAGGGTTGCCTGCTTCTCCATCTCGACGCAGTAGCCGGCGACCTTCGAACGGAAATAGCGGTGCAACACGTAAGCAGGAATAGCCACGGTAAGACCGGCGGCGGTGCAGATCAGCGCTTCGCCGATGCCACCGGCCATCTTGGTCGGATCGGCCATGCCACCCACCATCACCTGCATGAACATGCGGATCAAACCGATCACCGTGCCGAACAAACCAAGCAGCGGACCGATCAGCGCGATGGTGCCGAGCGTATTGAGATAGCGCTCCATGCGATGCACCACATGGCGGCCGGTATCTTCGATACGTTCCTTGATAAGTTCGCGCGGACGATCGCGCACCGCCACGGCGGCGGCCAGCAGTTCGCCAAGCGGCGAGCCGGTCGAAAGCTTTTCCAGATGGGCTGGATCAAGCTGGTCGGAACGCGCCCATTCGCGCACTTCCTGAGAAAGTCCGGGCGGCAGCACCGAGCCGCGCCGCAAGGTCCAGCATCGCTCCAGCACGATCGCCAACGCGACCGCCGAGCAGATCAGGATGGGCGCCATCGCCCAGCCACCAGCCATCAGAATCTGACCCAAATCACCCACAACAAACTCCCGGCGTTGCCGTCTGCCTGAAGCGGCCATCATAGCAGCGTCGCCCTGGCATACCGTGCGGGCCGTGGCAATTCATTCCCGCCAGTAACGGCGTTCCCGCTGGCGCCAACGGGTTGCCACGTAGGGGGCCTTATCCGCCGGGAAATCAATCTGAACGGCTCCTTCCAGCGCAGTATTGAATACCGGCACACCCGCTTGCGCGTAACGCTGCAGCACGTCCGGCCGCGGGTGGCCGAAACGATTGCGCCAACCGGCCGAGACGATGGCAAACGGTGGCTTGATGGCAGCAATGAAACCCGGGCTGGATGAGCCGCTACTGCCGTGATGAGGCACCTGCAGCACTGGTGGCGGCCCAGATCCCAACGCCGCTGCAACGCGCGGCTCGATGTCGGAGGCGATGTCGCCGGTCAATAGCATGCGGCCAGCACGTCCATCGATCAGCAGCACGCAAGAGCGATCGTTGTCCGATGTTGCTTGCCCTGTTCCTTGCGGACTGAGTACCTGAAAGCGCACCTCATCCCACTCCCAATGCTGACCGGCCACGCATTGCTCCATGGACAGAGGGCGCATACGTTCCGGTTCGCCGGCATAGCGGCGCGCCAGCGGAAACGCTTCCGCTACGGCTGGTGCACCGCCGGCGTGATCGTTGTCGGCGTGGCTGATCATCAACACATCCAGGCGATCGATACCGAGTGCATGCAGCGACGGAACGACGACAGCCTCACCGAGATCGAACTCCGATGGGTAACGCGCACCTGCGTCATAAACCAATGCGTGATCATGAGTGCGCACGACCACCGAAAGCCCCTGCCCCACGTCGAGCACCCACACCTGAAACGCACCGGCTTCCGGCTCATGTCGTACCGGCCAAAGCAACGGTAAAAACAACAGTGCGCCGAAAACGCGTAGCGGCACTCCGCGCGGAGTGAATAACCATGCCGCACCAAGCATCGCCAGCACCAATGCCCACGGATGCACTGCTGGCAAAAACCAATGCGCACCTGGCCATGTGGCCGTTTGTTCAAGCAGCCACCACTGCGCATGCGTAAGCCACGCCGCCAACTGCAGCATCGGCGTCGCCAACGGCGGACAGATCATCAACAGCAGTACGCCGATCAGCGCACAGGGTACAATCACGAAGCTGACGAAGGGCACGGCGACAAGGTTAGACAAGGCACCGACTAAGGATGCTTCGCCGAAGAACCACATGCTCAACGGCAACAACGCCACCGTCATCACCAACTGCCCGGCAGTCAGCTCGCGCAGGAAAGCTCGAATGCCGCGACCTTGCGTCTCGAGACAAAGAATCAGAAACCCGACACCCACAAACGACAGCCAGAACCCCGCCTCCAGCACGGCCAAGGGATCGACCACGAGGATCGCGATAAGCGCGAGCGCCAAGCCATGCCCTGCACCTGCCGCGCGCCGGCAACATCGAGCCAGCGCGACTGCCGCGATCATCAATACCGTGCGCACGGTGGGCATGCCGAAACCGGCGAGTCCGGCGTAAGCAAAAGCAACTACAAGCGCGGATATCGCCTGCGCCTGCGCGCGGGGATAACGCAGCGCAAGCGCGGGCCAGAGCCAATACAACACGTGGCATAGCCAGATACCGAATATCGCCGCAACGCCGACATGGAATCCGGAAATGGCAACCAGATGCGAGATGCCGTTGGCACGCGCCACATCCCAATCGTGCGCATCGAGCCCGCGCGTATCTCCCACCGTGAAAGCGCGCAATAGTGCAGCATCATGGGCATCGGACACGCGTGTCTGGATATCGGCAGCCAACGAGGCACGCACGCGATCGATGCACCAATGACTTATGGCCTGCCGTTGATTGGACGGATCATCACGCACATAGCCCACCGCAACGACGCCATGCGCGAGAGAGCTGCGCTCGCCATCGCTACCACCCGGATCGATCAGCCCGCGCGGCCTGCGCAACCGCAACGACAGCTGCCAACGCGAACACGGTTCAAGCTCGGATGATTGTCCGCCGTACCAACTAACGCGCGCCAAGCCACGCCAAGGCAAAACTTGCCCATCACGCTTTGTTTGTCCGATCTGAAAGAGAAAACTGGTCGTATCAGCCCGCGTCTGCGCCAGATCGTCTATGCGCCCGACCACGCTGACATCCTGCCCTTCCCAGGTGCCCGGCAAGCGCGCGTCCATCGCGGCACCTCCTCGCCAAACGGCCCAAGCAAAACCGAGTACGGCGACAACTAACCAGCGTAAGCGTGGCAGAAGCCATGCCAATATCGACGCGCATGCTATGAGTGATGCGATTAACCAATGAGGCGGCAATATGGCAAACCACTGCGCCGCAAGCACGCCAGCCAGCAGCGCCAATGCTGCCGCCGTAACACCGGGCCACTTCCGTGCCTGCAGCATTGATGCGCCCCTCCATACTCCGATGAAGCGACGCTAATACGCGTTGGATGCGGCTCCTATAGGCAGCCGGCTCCGCCTCGCATCCGTCAATTCGGAATTGGCATGAAAGGCAATCGAACGCAGTGATAGCTCAACACGCGGCCATCATCGCGCCGATCTAAGGCTTCTCGCGCAATTCCCCGTTGTGCAGCTCAAGGGTTCGATCCATGCGCGCTGCCAGGCGATTGTCGTGTGTAACGAGGATAAAACTGGTGCCGATCTCACGATTGAGTTCTAGCATCAATGCATAAACCTGTGCGGCATTCGTCTCATCGAGATTGCCCGTTGGCTCGTCGCCCAAAACACAGGATGGACGCGTCACCAAAGCTCGCGCCACGGCACAACGCTGACGCTCGCCGCCGGAAAGCTCGCCAGGTTTATGTTCCAGCCGCTGGCCAAGACCCACTCGCTCAAGCAACACCGTTGCCTGCTTGCGCGCCTCGCCGATGCTGGTGCCGCGTATCATCAAAGGCATACACACGTTTTCCAGCGCCGTGAATTCTGGCAGCAGGTGGTGAAACTGGTAGATAAAACCCAGCGAACGATTACGCACGCGTCCGCGTTCGGCATCGGAGAGCTTGGAAAGCATGCGGCCCTCCACTTCCACTTCGCCGCCAGTGAGCGTATCCAGACCACCGATGATGTGCAGCAGCGTGCTTTTGCCAGAGCCAGAAGCACCGACGATCGCCAACGTTTCGCCACGCTTGAGGGTAAAGCTGACATCGCTCAGCACCTTGGTGCGCAGATCGCCTTCTTCATAAGTCTTGGCGATATGGCTGGCACGCAGCACGATGTCCGAAGAAGCATTCGTCATGGGCTTACTCATAGCGCAACGCCTGCGCCGGCTGGGTCCGCGATGCGCGCCACGCGGGATAAAGCGTGGCTAGCAGGGAGAAAGCGAAAGTAACAAGCGCCACCCAGGTGACATCGTGCCAATCGAGTTTGCTGGGCACTTCGCTGATGTAATAGACGTCCGGTGAAAGAAACACCACGCCGGTGACATGTTCGATCCATTTCACGATACCCGGCAACTGCCACGAAAGCAGCGAACCGAGCCCGACACCAAAACCGATACCCACGATACCGACCAGCACACCTTGCACCATGAACATGCCCATGATGCTGCGCGGCGTGGAACCGAGCGTGCGCAGAATGGCGATATCGGCCTGCTTGTCGGTGACCAACATCATCAACATGGAAATCAGGTTGATCACAGCCACCAGGATAATGAGCGAGAGAATGATGAACATCACGTTCTTCTCCATCGAGATGGCGGAGAAGAAATTCGCGTGACTGTCCATCCAGGTCGTCACTTCATAGACCTGGCCGAGGTTGTTGGCCAACTCATGCGCGACGGGACCTGCATTGTAGAGATCGTCCAGCTTCAGGCGAATGCCCGTAGGGCCGGTGATGCTTTTTAGCTTTTCCGCATCGCCAATGTTGATCAGCCCGAGCCCGGAATCGAACTCCTCCATCCCCATCTCGAAGATGCCACTGACCACGAAACCGCGAATGCGTGGCATCGCACCTACCGGTGATGCGCGCAGTTCGGGTATCACCATGGTGACGTGATCACCGATGTTCACACCCAGCTGTATGGCCAGATCCTTGCCAAGCACGATGTTCCAGCTATCGGGCGTCAGCGAATCGAACGAGCCGGCAACCATATGCGCGTTGATATCGGAGACGTTGGGCTCCTGTGCCGGATCGATCCCGCGCACCATCGCGCCACCGGATCGTTGCGCTTGCAGGAACGACTGGATCTCGACATAAGGCGCCGCACCCTTTACGTGCGGGTTGTCCTTCACCACGATCATGGCGTGCTGCCAGTTCTGCACGCTTTCGCCAGGGAGGCCTGCCACCGTGGCGTCGGAGATCGCACCCAGGATGCGCGAACGCAGCTGGTAGTCGAAACCATTCATCACCGACATCACCGTGATCAACGCCATCACGCTGATCGTGATGCAGACAATGGAAACGGTGGAGATGAAGGAGATGAACTGGTTGCGCCGTTTGGAGCGCGTGTAACGCAGGCCGATGAAAAGCTCGAGCGGTCGGAACATGAAGGGTTCGCTTATGGGGTCGGGAGACAGGCCGCCCGGATGCCTGATTATCGTGGAATCCCTTGGACAGTGCCGCGCGCGCAGAGTGCCCGAAGCGAGGCAACCCGGCAACCGGGGCCGTCAGGGCGTACTTTCGCCCACATCGGCCTGGAGGACAGCTAGCCGCATACGCAGGCGCCGGCGGATGTCCGCATCGCTGTTGTCAGGCATCAGCCAGAAGGTGAGCTTGCCGTAACGGCGACTCGCCAGCCGCAGCAGAACGGCGGTTTGGATAACCTTGAATGAAAGCAGCGTGGCCGGCTCGTCGGCACCATCAAGGCCATGCAAGCTCCAGCCGCCCTGGTTGGCCCAACCGACCGCGCTGACGGGCACGCGCAGCCGGCGCAACGCTCGGCCACACAGAATTAGAACGCCTACCGCCAGCACAGTCTGCAGAACGCGCGGCAAGCTCGATAAGGCTATCGCCGGCATGGCCAGCGCGGTGACCACAATAAGCAGGCACGGTATCCAGCGCGAAGGCCGGTATTCAAAGCCGATGGCGGGCGCGGATGTCATCGATGATCGCTTGCCAATCCGCCCGCGGGGGTTGAGCGTGGCCCATCACCCAGTCCCATAGATCGGGGTCCTGCACGTCGAGCAGTTCGTCGAATGCCTGACGTTGGGCTTCGTCGGCGGTCGGAAAGGAAGATTCGAGCCAGCCGCCGAACAGCGCGTCCAGCTCACGCGTGCCGCGACGGGTGCGCCAGCGCAGGCGTTTGAGTTGGGCTTCGTTCATAGCCAACGCGAACGATCTCGCTTTTCCTGTATTTCTTTGGCGACTTCAGCGTGGATCTGCGGCAAGGTTCGATTCAAGCCGCCTGGCAATCGCCGCAAAACCTTTGGCATGCGCCCAAGAATGCACACTGTGAATGCCAACCAGAGCAGCCATGTATCGCCAATCAGCGAACCCCACGAGATCCAGCGTGCGACTGCCAGATCGTCGTACCTATGCTGCCACTGGTGGACTAGATCAGCGACAAGCCACACGATCACGATGGCTGCGACAACGCGCGCCTTCCAAGACGCGCGCGGCAATGACAGGAAATACGACATCATCAGACCGTTCTCCTAACAGTCAAAAAGCGCGTTTTAAGCCGAACGACGCTCTACGATCAACTTCTTGATCTCTGCAATCGCCTTGGCCGGGTTCAAACCCTTCGGGCAAGTGCGCGCGCAGTTCATGATGGTGTGGCAGCGATAGAGCTTGAACGGATCTTCCAGATCGTCCAGACGCGCACCCGTATCCTCGTCGCGCGAGTCGACGATCCAGCGGTAGGCCTGCAGCAAGATCGCCGGCCCCAGGTAGCGGTCGCCGTTCCACCAATAGCTCGGGCAGCTGGTGGAGCAGCACGCACACAGGATGCACTCATACAGGCCGTCGAGCTTCTTGCGATCTTCCGGCGTCTGCAGACGTTCGCGATCCGGTGCCGCACTCTGCGTGCGCAGCCACGGCTTGATCGACGCGAACTGTGCGTAGAAGTGGGTGAGATCCGGCACCAGATCCTTCACCACCGGCATATGCGGCAGCGGGTAGATCTTCACATCGCCCGCGGCACACTCCTCGATAGCCCGGGTGCAGGCCAGCGTGTTGGTGCCATCGATGTTCATCGCGCACGAACCGCAGATGCCTTCGCGGCAGGAACGGCGCAGCGTGAGTGTGGGATCGATCTCGTTCTTGATCTTCAGCAACGCGTCGAGAACCATCGGGCCGCAAGCGGCGAGATCGACCTCGTACGTGTCGATGCGCGGGTTCTGGCCGTCATCCGGCGACCAGCGATAGATGCGGAACGTACGCGGCTTTTTCGCGTCTTTCGCCGGAAAGTGCTTGCCCGGCTGGATTTTGGAATTTTTCGGTAGCGTGAACTCGGCCACGATTGCCTCTCCAGTCGGAATACTTAGTAGACGCGCTTCTTCGGCGGCACAACCTCGACCTCATCGGTCAGGGTATACATGTGCACCGGGCGGAAATCGAAGCTGCTTTTGCCGTCGTCGTCGACCTTGACCATGGTGTGCTTCATCCATTCATGGTCGTCACGATCGGGGAAATCCTCACGCGCGTGCGCACCGCGGCTTTCCAGACGCTGCTTTGCCGAATGCATGGTGGCAACTGCTTGCGCCAGCAGGTTGGACAGCTCGAGCGTTTCGATCAGGTCGGAGTTCCACACCATCGAACGATCGCTGACCTTGACGTCCTTGAACGAGTCATAGACGGCGGAGATCTTCTGGCTACCTTCCTGCAGCGTTTCGCCAGTGCGGAACACGGCGGCGTCCTTCTGCATGGTGCGTTGCATATCCATGCGAATCTGCGCGGTCGGCGTGTTGCCGTTGGCGTTGCGCAGACCATCGAAACGGGCCAGCGCCTTGTCCAGCACATTTGCGGGTAGATCTTTTTGCGCGGCGCCCGGCTTAATGAGCTCGGCGCAACGATGCGACACAGCGCGACCGAACACCACCAAATCGAGCAGCGAATTGGAGCCCAGGCGGTTGGCACCGTGCACCGAAACGCAAGCCGCTTCGCCGATGGCGAACAGGCCCGGCACGACGGCGTCGACGTTGTCGCCCTTCTTCTGCACCACTTCGCCGTGATAATTGGTCGGAATACCGCCCATGTTGTAGTGCACGGTCGGGAGCACCGGAATCGGCTCCTTGGTCACATCCACACCGGCGAAAATGCGCGCGGATTCGGCGATGCCCGGCAAGCGCTCATGAATGACCTCGGCGCCCAAGTGCATCAGGTTCAGATGCACGTGGTCCTTGTGCTCACCCACGCCACGGCCTTCTCGGATCTCGACCGTAATGGCGCGGCTCACCACGTCACGCGAAGCGAGATCCTTCGCGCTCGGCGCATAGCGCTCCATGAAGCGCTCGCCGTTGGAGTTGGTGAGGTAACCACCTTCGCCGCGCACGCCTTCGGTGATCAGGCAGCCGGCGCCATAGATGCCGGTGGGATGGAACTGCACGAACTCCATATCCTGCAACGCCAAACCGGCACGCAGCACCATGCCGCCGCCGTCGCCCGTGCAGGTATGCGCCGATGTGGCGCTGAAATACGCGCGCCAATAACCGCCAGTTGCCAGCACAACGGCCTGGCCACGGAACAAGTGCAATGTGCCTTCGTTCATGTCGAGCGCGAGTACGCCGCGGCAAACGCCTTCGTCGTCGAAAATCAGATCGATGGCGAAGTATTCGATGAAGAACGTGGCGTCGTGGGCCAGCGCCTGCTGATACAGCGTGTGCAGGATCGCATGGCCGGTACGATCGGCCGCGGCGCAGGTGCGCTGCGCAGTGCCCTTGCCGTAATGCGTGGTCATGCCGCCGAACGGGCGCTGATAAATGCGGCCGTCATCGGTGCGCGAGAACGGCACACCGTAGTGTTCCAGTTCGAGGATCGAAGGGATGGCCTCGCGGCACATGTACTCGATCGCATCCTGGTCACCCAGCCAGTCCGAACCTTTGATCGTGTCGTAGAAGTGGAAGCGCCAATCGTCCTCGCCCATGTTGCCGAGCGCGGCGGCGATGCCGCCCTGCGCCGCCACGGTGTGCGAACGAGTCGGAAACACCTTGGTGATGCACGCGGCCTTGAGGCCCTTCTCCGCCAGACCGAACGTGGCGCGCAAGCCAGCACCGCCGGCGCCGACCACGATCACGTCATATTTGTGTTGCTGAATCTTATAGGCTTCCATCGGCCTCAGGCTCCCAATGCGATGCGCAGCACAGCCAGCGCGCCAGCCAGCGCGCCCAGCACCGCGAGGAACTTAATTGCCACCAGCAGGAAAACTTCTTTCCAGCGTGTGTGCACGTAGTCTTCGATCACCACTTGCAAGCCGAGCACGGCATGCCAGAAGGCAGTAATTAGGAAAGCAACCAGCAGTACCGCATTCCACGGTTTGGCCACCGCCGCCCTGGCCGTCGCGTAATCGGCATGCAGCAAGCCAAGCACCAGGACGACAAACCAGATGCCGAGCAAGACCAGGCCAGCAGCCGTTACGCGTTGCGTCCACCAATGGCTGACGCCCGATTGAGCCGAGCCAAGGCCGCGCGCGCGCTTGAGCGGATTTTGTAGATCTTTCGCATTCGTGCTCATGCGGCACCTCCGGCGGTCAGCACGTAAGCCCATACGAGTAATGTCAGCACGATGCTGACGATTATCGACAGCCAGCTGGAACGCACGAACTGCGAAATAGCATAACCGGCGCCCGCATCCTGAATCAGATGACGGATGCCGTTGCACAAGTGATAGAAGAGTGCCCAGGTCCAGCCGATCATCAAGATCACGCCGAGCGGACTGCCGGTGCAAATCTTGAATTGGTTGAACGCATCCTCGCCAGCGGCCAGCGAGAGCAAGCCCCACAGAATGACCAGCGTGCCCACGGCCAGGGCGATGCCGGTGGCGCGATGCAAGATGGAGGTCACCATCTGCACTTGCCACTTATATATCTGTAGGTGTGGTGAGAGCGGTCGTCGCGTGTCTGCCATGGCGGCTATCCTGGGGTGGAATCGCTGATGCCCACACCGCCACCGGTTCCCCTGCTCCATCACCGCGTCCACGACACGGACTGGTGCAGTGAATCAGAAGTCGATGCAGCGCCCGTTCTTTTCCCAATCGCCGTAGCGCGTGGGATCCGGAGCCGGTCGCCCGGCCGGTTCCTGCGCCTGCGCGGGCGAAGCGGGCGTAACGGCGCGCTCCGTCTTCACGGGTTCGGGACTGGTTGCGGGTTTGGAGGAGGTGTCGGGCATGTTCGTATCGCTAAAAGCGTAATACTTGCGGCATAGCGGCACAACCAGTTGACGCGCAGCGCCAAGCGTTGCAGGGCTGACCCTGCCGCCTTGCAGCACGACCCAGTAGCCCCCATGTCCCTACCCGCATGCCGACATCCAACATCGCCCAAGCACTTTTCATCGAAGGCCCGGACGCCGCCGCCTTCGCACATAACCAATTCACCAGCCAGGTGAGCACGCTGCCGAACGGCCAATGGCAATTCAGCAGCTGGCTCGACGCGCAGGGCCGTGTACGCGCCCTATTCCATCTCGCGCGGCTGGCTGACGAACGGTTCTTATTGATTCTTCGCGGCGGCGAGGCAGCAAGTTTCGTCGACGCATTACGACGCTTCGTGTTTCGTTCGCGCATCACGCTGTCTGTTGCAAACACATCGATGCTCGCTGTTGGTTCGCCGGCGCCGATGTACGTCGTCGATATGGAAGGTGATGTTGTTCGTCTTGGTTGCGGCGCGTACTCGTTGCTACTTGGCGCACATGCAAACGATGACGATGCGCGACGTGTTGATGATGTGCGCGCAGGATGGCCGTGGCTTCCGGGCGATGCATTGAACGCAGTACTTGCGCCTGCATTGTCATTGCATCGATTAGGCGCCGTTGCGCTCGATAAAGGCTGTTATCCCGGCCAGGAAATCGTTGCGCGACTGCATTATCGCGGCGGGAACAAACGACACCTGCATCATGTCGAACTATCGCGATTTGTTGCAGCAGGGAGTGTGCTGCAACTGAACAATCGCGAATTCGTGCGGTTGCTGGATGTGGTACAACACAGTGAGCGCATTGAAGCACTCGCTGTAATCGCCGATGACGTTGCAAACAACATCGCGCAACACGCGGAAAACACTAGCGATGATGACGTTGTTGTACAACTTATCAACACTTGGCCGGATTAATGCTTGCGATGTTTGTGCAATGTCATCAATGTGAGCGAAACGTGAATCAAACCGACCAGGCACTTGCAAAGACGCGAAAGGCCCACTAGATTCCGCCAAACTTTTTTCGTCGTCCACCAGCCCGCAGGATGACGACATACGCGACGAACCGGAGGGGTCCGGATCGGCGCGACCCGGCAGAAATATCGCCGGAGGACAATTCGCCGTATGCGCGAACACGCTGCACGCATGGGCTCTTAAGCCCGCAGCGTTAGAGCCAAATCAATGACGGTCGGCACCGGACATGCTGATCGATTTCGCCGCGTTTTCGTGGCTAACCGCTTGTGCCACAAGTTTCGGCACTGGCGATATATCCAGATGGAACGGCCTGCCCGCCCGTCCATCGCAACTGCGTCAATGCATGCGCATGTCATGCCGCGACGTAACTGCAAGTTGGAGGCAGATATGAAACTTTCTATGTTGTTGTGGCTGATGTCCGTACTGCCCCAACCGCTCGCAGACCAGACTTGTCTGGCGACCACCGTCTATCTGGAAGCACGTAGCCAGACGACGATCGGTCAAATGGCCGTGGCCGAAGTTGCCATGCGTCGACGCGAACGCGGTCAATGGGGAGGTACGGTGTGTGCTGTGGTGAAATCACCGCATCAATTTGCGCTTTCCACTACGCCGCTATCCCAAGACATCGACAATCTGAAGGCATTCCAGAAAGCATGGGACATCGCCGGCAAGTCGATCACCAACTGGGATCTTCCCGCGGATGAACGGCGTTTTTTCGTACCGCATGCGGATCACTTCGCTACCGCCGCGGTCTCGCCCACTTGGTCGCGCAATCGCAACGCGATAACCATCGGCGATCACAAGTTCTACTCGATCAACTGATAGCCGCGAATCCATCGCATAAAAAAAGGCCCTCGCTCGAGGGCCTTTTTTGTGGACGTCTAGACGTCCATATGAACAACAAAATGAATCAGCGCGGATAGACCAAGTTGTTGTTGATCACGACATAGTCGCCCGGGCGAACACCCGGATTGGGAACCTGCGTAACCGTTGCGTATTGGCCATTATCCAGGCGAATCACGATCTGCCACGCCGGCACGGTACCGCCCGGCTGACTGTTTGCCGCACCCACCTGATTACCCACCACACCACCCACGACAGCACCGCCAACGATGGCCGCCGTATTGCCGCGACCATGACCAATGGTGCTGCCCAGAAGACCGCCAGCCACTGCACCAATCACGGTGCCGACACCGCTATTGTTGGTGCCCTGCTGCTGTATATAAACCTGCTGGATTTGCTGCACCACGCCGCAGCTCTGGCAGCCACGATATCCGTAGGTGGTCTGCCCCTGATACACCGGCTGGGTCTGACACCCGGAAAGCGCCGCCACACTCAGCATCAGCGCCGCCACTACACCCACATTGCTTGTCTTAATTTTCACGACGATCTCCTGATGTATTGATCAATGCGCATCCGAGACAACAACAACGCCTTGTTCGACCTGAACTTGGTTACCTGGATCATGATCCATGCGGGTGGTGCGCGTCACGCCGTTGTAAACGTAGGTCACGTCATACGCGGCGATAGTACCGCCGGCATTTGCAACGGTACTGCAACGGTGCACCGTCTCGGCCTGAACGTTATGGTCCTGCCGGTTCGCCTCAATGCGATTGCCCGCATAGCCACCGCCGACCGCACCGGCGACCGTCGCCAAGGTATTGCCCTTGCCGTGACCGACCAGGTGGCCAAGCAACCCACCCGCCACGGCACCAATAGCGGTTCCGGCGATACGGTGCTCGTCTTTCGGGGGCACCTTCTTGTAAATCACCTCATCGTGACAGACCTGTTGCGGCGCGCCTGCTACCTGGCCAACGGGCGTCACACTGACGACCTGCGCATATTGCACGCCACCGTCGGAAGGCGGCGGTTGAGTCGGCTGCGCAGCCTGGGCGCTACTTGCAGCCCCGGCGACACTGGTCGCGACCGCCGCACCGGCATTATTCGCATCAGAACCAGCCTGCTTGCTGCAAGCCCCCAAGCCCAACGCAAACGTTGCCACCAGACTCATGCACAATGCATTGACTGCCAACTTACTCATTCCTGAATCTCCTGTGCTGAAACAGCCGCAGCGCTTGCTGCGTCCCCGCGATATTTTACGTAGTGACATTGAAACGCCGGGACGCTGAATAGCGCCTAGACTGGTCTCAAAACTGTCGATTCATTCGCATCCCGGATCGACAGCATGACGCTGGGGATGGGTGGCCGCATAACAAATCGACCTTGAACTATGCCACGACTCGCCGACAGCCACGTGCACCTGGACGACGAACGCTTCGACAGCGACCGCGAAGCGGTCCTGCAACGCGCCCGCAACGCGGATGTCGCCCTGCAGGTGATTCCAGGCACCGATGCGGCAAGCTGGCCGCGCATCCATGCACTATGTACGCCAGGCAGCGGCCTATTTCCGGCCTACGGCATGCATCCAATGTTCATGCATAGTCACCGCGCCGACGACCTTTCCACGTTGTCGCATTGGCTCGATACGAAGCGCCCTGTTGCCGTGGGCGAGATCGGCCTCGATTTTTACCAGGAGGGGCACGACGCCCAAGGGCAACGGGAATACTTCGGGCAACAATTGCACCTGGCCCGCGAATTCGATCTACCGGTGATATTGCACGCGCGCGCGGCCATGGATGAAGTCACGACGACGCTTCGCCGCACCGGCGGCTTGCGTGGCGTGGTGCACAGCTTCTCCGGCAGCGTGGAACAGGCCGAACAGTTGTGGAAGATCGGCTTCCATCTTGGCATTGGCGGCCCCGTCACCTATGAACGCGCACAGCGCTTGCGCCGGATTGTTGCCAGCATGCCGATCGAATATCTGCTGCTCGAAAGCGACGCCCCCGATCAGCCCAGCGCCACGCACCGCGGCGAACGAAACGAGCCGTCTTATCTCCCCGACGTCCTGCACTGCATTGCTCAATTGCGCAACGAAGACCCCGAGCACATCGCAGCTGCCACGACGGCGAACGTGCGGCGACTGTTCCGCATCTGACTATCTAGACCACTGATGGGCCGGCACTTGCAAATGGCTGCGACTACACTGCATCATTTATTCCATCAGTGAACTATGCACCGATGAAATGTCTCTCATTGACCATCTCAACTGGCTAGACGAAGGCATTGCCGGCGTCCGCGCGGCTATTCCGGAAATGCCGGAGGATGCAGCGCTCTGCCGCACATTGATGCTGTTGAGCGAGCACATCCAGACCGAGTTCGAATACAAGCTGCGACCGTACAAGCTCAACGACAGCGAATTTCGCACGCTGATGACCTTGTTTTCCCGCCCGGATGGCATCTCCACACCTGGCGAGCTTTGCGTGTTCACGTCGCAAGGCGCCACCAACATGACGCGCATTGCCAACGCCCTGGTCAAACGCGGCCTGATCACGCGCGGCCCCAGCGCCGAAGATCGACGTCGCGTTGTCATGCAAATCACGGCTTCTGGACGGCGCTTCGTGCAAAAGATGCTGCCCACCATGTTTCCGCGCCTGAAACTCATCTTCAGCGGTTTTAGCGACGCGGACCGGCGCAATTTGCGTCGCCTGCTGCGCAAGCTTGCCAACAACCTCAGTCAACTCGAATACGAAGCGGGTGATCCGCCATGACCGTCGCTCCCTCCCACGCTCCGCTTCGCCTTCGTCCGCTTGCGCTCATTGTGCTGCTGACGGCGAGCGTTGCCGGCTGCGCCTTCATTCCCAAAAAATTGCCTCATCCTGCCTTGCGTGATGACGTACCACTTGCCGGCCTGCAGGCACCGACGCGTGCAGGCTGGCCGGCCGCCGATTGGTGGCGCGTCTATAACGATCCGCAACTGGATGACTTGATCGCTCTGGCGATGAAACAATCGCCAGACCTTGCACAAGCGCATTCGCGCGTGCAGACCGCCGAACAGTCCGTGAAAGTCGCTGCTGCACAGGCCGGATTGACTATCAATGGCAGCGCGCAGCTCACGCGGCAACGAATGAGCGATCACGGCCTTTTCCCGCCCTCCTTGCTCGGTTTCAACTGGTACAACCAGGCTGATCTTGGCGTACAGCTTCAATACGATTTCGATTGGTGGGGCAAAAAGCGCGATTCGATCGAAGCCGCGCTGGATCAAGCGCACGCGGCCGAAGCGCAACGCAGTGCGGCCGCACTGACGATCCAGAATGCCGTGGCCGACACGTATTTCGGCTGGCTCGCCGACGAAAACAGGTTGGCGTTGGCCCAGCAGGCCGTGGCGGTACAGCAACGCTTGTTGCATATCGCCGAACTGCGCGTGCGCCAGGGCGTAGACCTGTCCGACACCGTGCAACAGGCGCGCGCACAACTTGCCAGCGCGCAACAGATGCAGGTGACGCTGCAGGGTTCGATCGAGCTCCGCAAGGTGGCGCTCGCCGCGCTGGCCGGCGTATCGCCCGCCGAATTGCCACCGCTGCAGCCGCACACATTGCCGGACGTCGAAGGCTCGCTGCCCGATGATGTGCGGCTGGATCTCATCGCACGTCGACCGGATATCGCCGCCAGCCGCTGGCAAGTGGAAGCCGCGCTGAAGCAAACCCAGGTGGCGCGTGCGCAGTTCTTTCCGGACGTGAGCATCAACGCAATGGCCGGCCTGTCCAGCACCAACCAGGGCTCGCCGAGCTTTGGGGGCCTGACGAAGGGCACCACCGGCGATCTGGGCAATCTGTTCGAACTGGGCAGCCGCGTTTTCGGTATTACCCCAGCCGTCCATTTGCCGATTTTCGAAGGCGGCCAGCTGAAAGCCGGCTACGGTGCAAGCCGCGCTCAACTCGATGCGGCCATCGCGCAATACAACGTGACAGTCACGGATGCCGCGAAGGATGTCGCGACGCAAGCTGTCACCGCGCAGCAAATTGCAGCCCGCCGCATCAAACAGGATACGCAAGTACAAGCCAACAGCATGCTGGTCACCACCGCGCAAGCTCGCGCGCAGCGTGGCGTGAAGGACGCACGCGAGAGCCTGGCCGCCGAAGCACAGTTGCTTCAGCAGCGTGACCAATCCATCAGCTTGCAAGCCCAGGCGCTGAGCACGGATCTCGCACTGATCAAGGCTCTGGGCGGCGGTTATCGCGTCGCCGTCAACAACGCATCACCGCAGACAACCTCCACCTCCCCCACCGCTTCCACATCGAATCTCACCGGAGCCCCCGATCATGAGCGCCTCTGAGTCCACCCTCTCCAAGGACGCCAACGACAGCGGTCTTGCTGCGAAGGATCCCGCCAAGCGCAGTCGTGCCCTGCTGATCGTGGCTAGCGTGTTCGTGCTCGGCGCGCTCGCGTGGTTCCTGTTTTGGTTCTTTGTACTTTCGACCCGCGAGACTACCGACAACGCATATGTCGGCGGCAATCAGGTCGCGCTTTCCTCGCAAGTTTCCGGCACTGTCGTTGCGATCCTTACCGACGACACGCAGCACGTCGACGCCGGACAGGTGCTGGTGAAGCTGGATGGCACTGATGCAGATGTACGTCTGCGCCAAGCCAGCAGCGCGCTGGCGCAAGCCGTGCGCCAGGTGCGCCAGCAGACCGATTCGGTTAGCAGCGCCGATGCCACCGTCGCCGCTCGCGCCGTCGATTTGCGCAAGGCTCAAGCCGATCTGCAGCGTCATCTGCCGCTGGTGGCCGCACAAGCCGAATCGCCGGAAGTCGTGCAGCACATGCGCGATAGCGTGGCGCAGGCGCAGGCCGCGCTTGATGCGGCGAAGGCACAAGCCAATGCCTC
This sequence comes from Vulcanimicrobiota bacterium, assembly GCA_903970555.1. Taxonomy (GTDB): domain Bacteria; phylum Pseudomonadota; class Gammaproteobacteria; order Xanthomonadales; family Rhodanobacteraceae; genus Dyella_B. Next base: position 10,397 of record CAJCJD010000209.1, on the reverse strand, counting down.
TCGCGCCTCGGTCGAAGGCATCGATACCGCGAACAATCCTTCGGTACTGCAAGCTCGCGCTAATTTCCGTGCCGCCTGGGTTGCCGCGCAGCGCAACACCATCGTGTCGCCGGTGACCGGTTATGTCGCGCAGCGCAGCGTGCAACTTGGCAGCAGCATCACGCCCGGCCAGCAGTTGATGACCATCATCCCGCTGCATAACTTGTGGATCGATGCGAACTTCAAGGAAAACCAGCTACGCCACATCCGCATCGGCCAACCGGTGAAGATCACCACGGACATCTACGGTGGCAGCGTGAAATACCAGGGCAAGGTGATTGGCCTGGGCGCCGGCACCGGTAGCGTGTTCTCGCTATTGCCGGCGCAGAACGCCACCGGCAACTGGATCAAGGTGGTGCAGCGCGTGCCCGTGCGCGTTGCACTGGATAACGACGAACTCGACAAGCATCCGCTGCGCATCGGTTTGTCCACGGATGTCACCGTAGACATCACCAACGACAAGGGTCCGCTGCTGGCCTCCGCTTCGCAGCAACCGCCCGCGGAAACGTCGGTGTACGACCAGGTAGCCGCGCAGGCCGATGCGGAAGCCGAGAAGATCATCCGCGCCAACCTCGGTGCTTCCGTCGATACCTCACACTGATATCTGCCTAGCGAGCCCGTCATGGCTGCAACATCCGAGAACGCAGCACCGCTGAAGCCGCTGCACGGCACGCCACTGGTGTTGCTGACCATCGCTGTCGCGTTCAGCACCTTCATGGAGGTGCTGGACATGACCATCGTCAACGTGGCCGTGCCGCACATTTCAGGCAGCCTGGGCGTGAGCGCCAGCGAGGGCACCTGGACGATCAGTTCGTATTCGCTGGCCAGCGCGATCATGCAACCGCTCACCGGCTGGATTGCGCGACGCTTCGGTGAAGTGCGCACCTTCGTCACCTCGGTAGCGCTGTTCGTGGTGTTCTCCATGCTGTGCGGCATGGCTACCAGCATGCCGATGCTGGTGATCGGCCGACTGATGCAAGGCGCGGGCTCCGGTCCGATGGTGGCGCTGTCGCTTACCTTGCTGCTTTCCAGCTATCCAAAGGAACGGCAAGGCGTCGCGCTCGCGCTATGGGCGATGACGGTGGTGGTGGCACCGATCTTCGGCCCGATTCTCGGCGGCTGGCTTACCGACAATTTCTCCTGGCCGTGGATCTTCTACATCAACCTGCCCGTGGGCATCCTGGCCGGCATCATTACGTGGACGCTGCTGCATAAGCGCGAGACCAAGACCATCAAAGCGCCGATCGACGTCATCGGATTGGTGTTGCTTGTGGCGGGCGTAGGCTGCCTGCAGTTCATGCTGGACAACGGCAACGATCATGATTGGTTTTCTTCGCCGTTGATTGTCACTTTGGGTCTCATCGCCCTCGTCTGCATCACGTTCTTGGTCGTATGGGAAATCCACGCCAAGCATCCCGTGGTGGACCTGACGCTGTTCAAACAACGCAACTTCACCGTGGGCGTGATCAGTCTTTCGCTAGGCATGTTCGCCTTCTTCGGCATCAACGTGGTGTTTCCGCTGTGGCTGCAGACTACATTGGGTTACACGGCTACCTGGGCCGGCTTGGCCAGCGCTCCCGTGGGCATACTTGCGTTCCTGCTGTCGCCGATACTCGGGCGCAACATGCAGAAGCTCGATTTGCGCATGGTGGTGACCTTTGCCTTCATGGTGTTTGCGATCACGTCGTACTGGTTCTCAACCTTCGACAGTGGGGCGTCCTTCGCCACGCTGGTGGTGCCACGCTTCGTGATGGGTATCGCGATCCCCTGTTTCTTCATCCCGCTCAACCAGATCTATCTGTCCGGCCTGCCCGCCTCGGAGATTGCCAGCGCCTCGGGGCTGTCCAATTTCTTCCGCACGCTGGGCTCCAGCGTCTCAACGGCGGTGACCGTGACGCTCTGGCAGCACCGGGGCATTTATCATCACGCGACCCTGACTGAGTACGTCAGCCCCGGTCAGCCGGCCGCCAACCAGTTCGTGCAGCAGCTGTCGCACATGAACCTGACCTCGGCTCAGCGAATTGGTTTTATCGATCAAATCGTCACCCGGGAAGGCCTTACCCTGGCTGTAAACGATATCTTTTTCCTCTGCGCCATCCTGTTCGTGATGTTGATGCCCTTTATCTGGTTCTCACGGCCGCCCTTCGGGAGCGCCGGCGGCGCCATGGGGCATTGACCTACACCCTTTGCTGCACCCTCGGGTGCAGCAAAAAATGCCAGAAGCTGACTGGTGCGGCGCAATACGTTCTGCTAGCTTGTGTCGCATGGCACAAACTAATCGCATTATCAAGAAGTACCCGAACCGTCGGCTCTATGACACGGAGATCTCCAGCTACATCACGCTGGAGGAAGTGCGTCAGCTGGTTCTGGATAACGAAAACTTTGAGGTCCGCGACGCCAAGTCAGGCGAGGATCTCACGCGTTCGGTGCTGCTCCAGATCATCTCCGAGCATGAGGAAAAAGGTCAGCCGATGCTGTCCCCTCAGCTGCTGAGCCAGATCATCCGGTTCTACGGCGACTCCTTGCAGGGGTTCATGGGGCCGTACCTGGAACGCAGCCTGGAAGTCTTCCTCAACCAGCAGCAGCAATTCCGCACACAGCTCAACAGCCTGATGGGACAAACTCCCTGGTCGATGTTGAACGAACTGACGGAACGCAACCTGGATGCATGGAAGTCGATGCAGCGCGGCTTCCTCGATGCGGCGTCGCAGACGCAACCCACTGGCCAGCCCGGTCGAACCGGCACCAAGAAGCCGTGATCCTGGTCATGGCGTTCCCGCTGCAGCACAGCACGTGCTGCCGCGCGGCATGAGCTGACATTTATTTGTGATGATTCCGTCAAAGCCTAATTCGCGCATCGCGATTGTGACAGGTGGCATCGGTGGCATTGGCACCGAAATTTGCCTGCATCTGATGGAAGCCGGGCGCCAGGTTATTGCCGTGGATCTGGCCACGCGTGGCGAACGTATCGAAGCCTTCCGCGAACAGATGGCCCCTCACAACGGCGCCATTCGTTTTGAGCCCTGCGACGTCAGCGACTTCAAGGCATGTGGCGGCCTGATCGAACACATCGAACGCAACATCGGTCATGCTGACATCCTGGTGAATGCCGCTGGCATCACCCGCGACACCAGCCTGCGCAAGATGGATCCGCAGCAATGGCACGAGCTGATGCGCGTGAATCTCGATGGCGTGTTCAACATGTGCCGGCACGTGGTCGAAAGCATGACGGCGCGCAGCTTCGGCCGCATCGTCAATTTGAGCTCGGTGAACGGCCAGACCGGACAATTCGGTCAAACCAATTATTCCGCCGCAAAAGCCGGCGTGCACGGTTTCAGCATGGCGCTGGCACGCGAAACGGCGCGCAAAGGCGTCACGGTAAACACAGTTTCGCCCGGATATTGCGATACACCGATGGTGGCCGCAGTACCTGCTGAAATCCGCCAGCAGATCATTTCCGATATTCCGGTGGGACGCCTCGGCACGCCTGCCGACATCGCCCGTGCAGTAACGTTTCTTACCGCCGACGATGCCAGTTACATCACGGGTGCAAACCTGCCCGTGAACGGCGGCTATTTCATGAGTTTCTGAGCGGCCCTCGCCGCTGCATCCCACTCCGGCCTCTCTCTGCGTACTTGCGGTAAACGCCCAGTTGCGGAACAGTGTTGCGCTCCCTTCCACGGAATGCGGCATGACACGGCAATCCATCACCCTGATTGGCGGCGGTTTGGTTGGCGCCCTGCTCGCCCAGTTGCTGGCCAGACGCGGATTTGCCGTGGAAGTTTTCGAGAAGCGCCCCGATCCGCGCCGCGTCGGCTTTACAGGTGGCCGCTCGATCAATCTCGCGCTTGCCGAACGCGGTTTGCAGGCTCTACGCACAGCCGGCCTGGCTGACGATGTGCTGGAGCGCGCAGTGATGATGCGCGGCCGCATGGTGCATCCGCTCGAAGGCGTCTCCGGTCTGCAACGCTACGGCGTCGACGACAGTGAAGTGATCTGGTCCGTGTCGCGCGGCGCGCTGAACATGCTGCTGCTCGATGCTGCAGAAGCCGCTGGCGTAACGCTGCATTTCGATCAGTCGCTGGTCGCCGCCGATTTTGATGCGCACCACATCACGCTTGTCGACGAGCATGGCACGCAACGCCGTCATCACGCGTCCGTGCTGATCGGTGCCGACGGTGCCGGTTCTGCCTTGCGCGGCGCGATGAACGATTACATGCCGCTCGGCGCGCGCGTCGAATCGCTAGGCCACGGCTACAAGGAACTGGAAATTCCGCCAGGCATCGGTGCCGAGCGCTTCGCCATCGAACCGCATGCGCTGCACATCTGGCCGCGTGGCGGCTACATGTGCATTGCACTGCCCAACACCGAAGGCAGTTTCACGGTCACCTTGTTTCTGCCAGCGCACGGGCCACATCCCAGTTTCGACACCATCCCGGATTCCGCCGCGGCCAGCGCATTCTTCCGCGAGGATTTCCCCGATCTGCTGCCGCTGATTCCCCGCTTCGCCGAGGATTACAACGGCCATCCCGTCGGCACCTTGTCTACGCTCTATCTTGATCGCTGGCACATCGACGGTCGCGCGCTACTGACTGGCGATGCGGCACACGCCATCGTGCCGTTCCACGGCCAGGGCATGAATTGCGGCTTTGAGGACACCGTGGTGCTGGCCGACCTGCTTGCCGAATCCGGACGCGACACCGCTGACGCCTTCGCCGAGTTCCAACGCATTCGCCAGCCCAACGCCAATGCGATTGCTGCGATGGCGCTGGAAAACTATGTCGAGATGCGCGACTCGGTGGCCGACCCGCACTATCTCGCCAAGCGCGAACTCGGCGCGCGGCTTGCCGAGCGTGCCCCGAAACACTTCATGGCGCGCTATCGCATGGTGACGTTTACCCACCTGCCCTACGCCTATGTCTACGAGCGCGGCCGCGCACAAGATCAGTTGCTCGAACAATTGCTGCGCGGCAGTACCAGTGCCAACGATGTGCAACTGGACGCCGCCGTCGCAGCATTGGAAGCCACGCTTCCACCGCTGCCGAAGCTGAGAGCGTAAAGTCGCCCCATGGACACAACGCTCATCGACGCTTATCGAGCCACCGAATACCGTGTGCGACTGTTGCAAGGCGGCTGGGCCAGTATCCACGTCGATGCTGCGCTACCCGAGCCGCTACAAACCTTGACTGGTGGCCGAAGCTGGGCCTTCATCACCGCCTGGAACCCGCATTCGCAACCGCAGCCGCGCTCGCAAAACCATGTTGCGCAGCACGCCCTGCTTGCTGCCCTACGTACGTTGCCGGGAACGCTGTATATCCGCCCCGGCCTTGGCTCGGGAGACAACTGGCGAGAACCGAGCTTTTTCGTCATCGGGCCGGACCTAACCGAGATCGACCAGCTCGCGCAGCAATTTCGCCAGCACGCCTACGTCCATGGGCTCGGCGAAGGTGCCGCGCGGCTGCGCCTGACCAGTGACAGGGAGCCGCATGGACAAGCCGGATAAGCATTCCCGACAATGCGGGCGATGACTTCCGTGCCACCCGCCGCGCCCCTGCTCGAAGCACGGGCCCTCAGCTTTCATCGCCAGGACGAACCCGTGTTCGGCCCGCTGGATTTCCGTCTCGATGCGGGCGAGCTGACCTTGATCGAAGGCGACAACGGCAGCGGCAAAACCACCTTGATGCGTATCCTCACCGGCTTGCTGCGCCCGGAAGAAGGCGAGCTGTACTGGCGAGGCGAGCCGCTCACCTGGGACCGTTGCAGCGGCGAGGTCGTGTTCCTCGGCCATCAATTGGGGTTGAAAGCGGAATTGAGTCCGCGCGAAAACCTGCGCTTTGCGATCGGCCTGCATGGTCATCGCGAGCACAGCGATATCGACGATGCCTTGGCGAAAGTCGGTCTCTCCGGTTACGAAGACGAGCCGGTCCGCAAGCTCTCCGCCGGTCAGAAAAAACGCGTCGCACTCGCGCGATTGCTATTGGTCCCTGCCGCGTTGTGGTTGCTGGACGAGCCCTACGCCAATCTGGACCGCACGGGCATCGAACTTGTGAACGGTTTGTTGGAAGCACAGATCGCCCATGGCGGCTCAGCCTTGGTCACCAGTCACGGCGCGGTGCAGTTCCACGGCGGCGAGCCGCAGCGGATTCGCCTGCATGATTGACACGCGACGCCCCGGCCTCAGTCACGCCTGCATAGCCGTGCTGCGCCGCGACCTAACCTTGGCATGGCGCCAGCGTGGCGACATGGCCCTGCCGGTGCTGTATGCGCTGATCGTCACCTCGCTATTCCCGTTTGCGCTCGGCCCCGAAGATGCCTTGCTGCGCCGGATCGCCGGTGGTGTGGTGTTGGTGACCGTGCTGCTGGCCATGCTGCTGGCACTCGATGCCATGTTCCGCAGCGACATCGAGGATGGTTCGCTGGAACAGCTGATGCTCGCTCCGCAGCCGCTGGCCCTGATGCTGGGCATGAAAATCCTCGCGCATTGGCTGGCCACGGCCGTGCCGCTGATCGTGATCGCTCCGCTGCTGGCCGGCATGCTGCATCTGCCGACCACGGTGATGCCGGTGCTGTTGTTGGCCCTGCTGCTGGCGACTCCACTTCTGAGCTTGCTGGGCGGGGTGCTGGTGGCGCTCACGGCTGGCACGCGGCGCTCTGGTATGCTCCTCGCCTTGATGCTGCTGCCGCTGTGCGTGCCGGTGGTGATCTTCGCCGCCGGGGCCCTGGCAGCCGCCCAAGAGGGGCTGCCGTGGCTCGCCCCCATCGCATGGCTGGGTGCAGCATTTGCCCTGGCCGTGGTGCTGGCGCCGCTGGCCTGCGCGGCCGCACTTCGTATCGCGCTGGACTCCTGAACAATGGCCAAGTGGATTCCTCTTTGGTTGCACAAGCTGAGCTCGCCGCCGGTGTTTTACGGCTTTGCGGGCAAGCTCCGGCCGTGGGCCATCACGCTGGCGATCCTGCTCGGCATGGCGGCGCTTTACGGCGGACTGGTGCTAGCCCCGCCGGACTACCAGCAAGGTGACGACTACCGCATCATCTTTATCCACGTGCCTTGTGCGTGGATGAGTCTGTTCATCTATGGCGTGATGGGCATCGCTGCGTTCATAGCGCTGGTCTGGCGCATCAAGCTGGCTGAAGTGGTGGCGATGGCATCTGCGCCGATCGGCGCGTCCTTCACGTTCGTTACGCTCGTTACCGGGTCGCTGTGGGGCGAGCGCATGTGGGGCACGTGGTGGACGTGGGATGCACGGCTTACCTCGGAGCTGGTGCTGCTTTTCCTTTATTTGGGCGTGATCGCGCTGTATCACTCGTTCGAAGATCGCCGCCAGGGCGCGCGCACCGCCGCGTTTCTCGCCTTGATCGGCATCGTCAACGTGCCGATCGTGCACTTCTCGGTGAACTGGTGGAACACCTTGCATCAAGGTTCCACCATCCGCTTGCTGGGGCCATCGTCCATCGCACCGTCGATGATCTGGCCGCTGCTGACGATGATGGCCGCGACCAAGTTCTATTACTTCGCCAGCCTGTTCGGCCGCGCGCGCACCGATCTGCTTTCGCTGGAAAGCGGCAAGGATTGGGTGCGGCAGATCGCCGAGAACGAGGTACGCCCATGAGCGGCAGCTCGCTCTCCACCTTCCTTGCCATGGGCGGCTACGCCGCTTACGTGTGGCCGGCGTATGGCGTGTTCTTCGTCGTGTTGCTGATCGATTGGCTGGCCCCGCAAATCCGCCGCCGTCGACTGCTGCGCGATGTGCGCGGCAGGATGGCGCGTCAGGACGCCCGCAAAGACCGCGCAAACCGAAACTCCACGGCCGCAACTTAAGCGCGACTACCAAGCACTCATTTCTTATGAATCCCACGCGCCAACGCCGACTTACCCTCATCATTGCCGTGCTAGTCGCCGTGATCGTCGCATCGGCGCTCGTGGTCTATGCGCTGCAGCAAAACATGAACTACCTGTTCACGCCGAGCCAGGTGCAAACGGGCGAAGCGACACGCTACAAGAGCTTCCGTCTCGGCGGCATGGTGAAAGCAGGATCGATCCAGCGCAGCAACGATTCGCTCAAGGTCACTTTCACCGTTGTCGATGCAAGCGGCGCCATGCCGGTGGAATACATCGGCATCCTGCCCGACCTATTTCGTGAGGACCAATCCGTGATCGCCACGGGGCATATGGATGGGGCACGCTTTGTCGCCACCGAAGTGCTGGCCAAGCACGACGAGACCTATATGCCGAAAGAGCTGAAGGACGCGATGGCGAAGGCCCACGACGGCAAGCACATCGACGAATCGGCCACACCGGACAAGCAGTCGCTATGACCCCTGAATTAGGCCAACTCGCGCTGATACTCGCCCTTCTGTTGGCGCTGGCGCAAAGCATCCTGCCGCTGCTCGGCGCATGGCGCGGCAACCGCGCGCTGATGGCGGTCGCGCGTCCTGCCGCGAGTGGGCAAGCCGTATTCGTTGCCTTGGCGTTCGCGATTTTGGTGTGGGCTTTCCTGCACTTCGATTTCTCGGTGCAATACGTGGCCGACAACTCCAACCTGCAGTTGCCGTGGTACTACCGTATCGCCGCCGTGTGGGGTGCGCACGAAGGCTCGATGCTGTTGTGGGTGTTGATTCTCAATGTGTGGACGGTGGCGCTGGCGCTGTTTAGCCGGCAATTGCCCGAGGTGTTTCTGTCGCGCGTGCTGGCGGTGCTCGGCATCATCTCGGTCGGCTTCCTGTGCTTCATTCTGTTTACGTCCAACCCATTCGGCCGCCTGCTGCCGATGCCGTCCGATGGCGCGGATCTCAATCCGGTGCTGCAAGACCCGGGCATGACTTTTCATCCGCCTGTGTTGTACATGGGCTATGTCGGTTTCTCGGTGGCGTTCGCGTTTTCCATCGCGGCACTGCTCGGCGGTTCGATGGAACAAGCCTGGGTGCGCTGGGCGCGGCCATGGACGAATGCGGCGTGGGGTTTCCTGTCCTGCGGCATCGTCGCCGGCAGTTGGTGGGCGTATGCCGAACTCGGCTGGGGCGGTTGGTGGTTTTGGGATCCGGTGGAAAATGCCAGCTTCATGCCGTGGCTTGTAGGCGTGGCATTGATCCATGCACAAGCGGTGACGGAGAAACGCGGCTCGCTACGTGCATGGACCATCCTGCTTTCGCTGTTCGCGTTTTCGCTGTCCTTGCTTGGCACCTTCCTGGTGCGCTCGGGCATTCTCACGTCGGTGCATGCATTCGCCTCCGATCCACGACGCGGCACGTACATTCTGTGCTTCCTCGCCTTCGTGGTCGGCGGATCGTTGCTGTTATACGCACTGCGCGCGCCGAAAGTCGCGGGCGGCAAGGCGTTCGCGCTGGTGTCGCGCGAAAGCGCGATCCTGATCGGCAACCTGATGTTCACTGTGGCGGCTGCAATGGTGCTACTTGGCACGCTGTTCCCGCTACTCGGCGACGCGTTGAACCTGGGCAAGATTTCAGTGGGACCGCCTTACTTCGGGCTGCTGTTTCCTTTGCTGATGCTGCCTGTGGTGCTACTGCTCCCGTTCGGCCCTTATCTGCGTTGGGGCAAGAGCGACACATCAGTGCTAAAACAAGTTTTGGCGCGCACAGGCATCGCAGCTTTGGCGTGCGCCGTCCTTGCGGCGTTCTTCGTGCAAGGGCAACTCAAGGCCATCGCCGGCGTGGCTGGCGCAGTGTGGGTTGGCGTGGGCGTCGTGCTCTACATCGCCAAGCGTTGGCGCGAAATGCCGCGCGGGCGCCGCTATCCGGCGGAGATGGCTGGCATGCTGCTGGCGCACTTTGGCGTAGCGATTTTCTTGATCGGTGTGCTGCTCTCCGAATCGCTCAGCGTTACGCGCGATGTGCGTATGTCGCCGGGGCAGGTGGCGGTCGTGGGTGGTTACGAATTCCGCTTCGATGGCGTTACGCAGGCGACCGGTCCGAACTGGGTGGCCGAACAGGGTGTGGTCACCGTCACTCGCAACGGCGCGCCCGTTGCCGTGATGCATCCGCAGAAACGCACTTACACGCACGAGCAAGTTCAAACCGCATCGGCGGTCGACCCCGGCATCACCCGCGACCTGTATGTCGCGTTGGGTGAGCCGATGGACCCGAACCATGTGCAAGGCGCCTGGGCGCTGCGCTTGTATACGAAGCCGTTTATCCGTTGGATATGGGGCGGCGGCCTTTTCATGATGTTGGGTGGCTTCGTCAGTGCAGCCGATCGCCGTTTCCGCGTGAAACGCGATGCGGAAGCCGCACAGACCATCGCCACACCGGTGCGGGAATCGCAAGCGTGAGCCGGCTGCTACCCTTCTTCGGTTTTGTGCTGTTGGCCGCGCTGCTCGGCTTTGGCATCTGGTGGAACAGTT
>CAJCJD010000208.1 GCA_903970555.1 Vulcanimicrobiota bacterium | reverse complement strand
CGCGCATCTCCGGCACCGTCATCAGCATTACCGCCGATGACGGCGACCTGGTGAACCAGGGCGAAGTGATGGTGAAGCTCGACAAGTCCGACGCCGATGTCGGACTGCAGAGTGCCGCAGCCAATCTCGCCAACACCGTGCGTAAAGTGCGCGGCCTGTACAGCACCGTGACCGGTGCGCAGGCGCAGGTTGCGGTGGAGAAGGTGGCGTTGCAAAAGGCGCAAGCCGACTACAACCGCCGCCGCGATCTGGCCAAGAGCGGTGCGATCTCCTCGGAAGAACTGTCGCATGCGTTGGATGCATTGACCGCCGCGCAAAGCGCATTGACCACTTCCGAGCAACAGTTGCAGACCAATAAAGTGTTGGTGGACGACACCATCGTTGCCTCGCACCCCGACGTGAAAGCCGCCGCCGCGCAATACCGTGCCGCATATCTTGACGATGTGCGCACTGTGATGGTTGCGCCGGTCACCGGCTATGTGGCCAAGCGCACCGTGCAGGTTGGTCAGCGCGTGCAGCCGGGCGCCGCACTAATGGCGATCGTGCCGCTGCACGAAGTGTGGGTGGACGCCAACTTCAAGGAAACGCAGCTCAACCACATGCGCATCGGCCAATCGGTGGACATTTCTTCCGACGTCTACGGCAGCGCGGTGAAGTACAAGGGCCAGGTCGAGAGCCTGGGCGTAGGTACGGGCAGCGCGTTCTCGCTGCTGCCGGCGCAGAACGCCACCGGCAACTGGATCAAGATCGTGCAGCGTATTCCGGTGCGCGTCGTGTTCACCGATCAGTCGCAGCTCGACAAGTATCCGCTGCGCATCGGCATGTCGCTCGACACGAACGTGAACCTGCACGACCAGAATGGCGCGGCGCTGTCGCAGACGCCACGTACCGAGGCGCGCTTCAGCACCGACGTCTACCAACAGGAATTGGCTAAAGCCGACCAGCAGATCGATCAGATCATCCACGCGAACATGGCCGGACAGCAGTGATGAGCCAGGAATGAGCAGGGCAGTCGCGAGCGCATCCATGCGCCGTCGCGGACCCGCAGCGCATTCCTGATCACGGCAACACTCCGCGCGCATCTCCACCAAGATTCGGATCTCATGAGCACCCATTTCCGTCCACCCAACCTGGTTCTTGCGACGATCGGTTTGTCGCTGGCCACGTTCATGCAGGTGCTGGACACCACGATCGCCAACGTGTCGCTGCCGACCATCGCCGGCAACCTCGGTGTGAGTCAGGATCAGAGCACCTGGGTGATCACTTCCTTCGCGGTGAGCAACGCCATCGCACTGCCGCTCACCGGCTTCCTCACCCGCCGCTTCGGCGAGGTGAAGTTGTTTGTGTGGGCGACGATTCTGTTTTCGTTCGCCTCGTTCCTGTGCGGCATCGCGCAGAGCATGCCCATGCTGATCCTGTTCCGCACCATCCAGGGTGCGGTGGCAGGCCCGATGTATCCGATCACGCAGGCGTTGCTGATCTCGATTTATCCACCCGCCAAACGAAGCATGGCGCTTGCGCTATTGGCGATGGTGACCGTGGTGGCGCCGATCGCCGGCCCCATCCTCGGTGGCTGGATTACCGACAATTATTCCTGGCCGTGGATCTTCTTCATCAACGTGCCGATCGGCATCTTCGCCAGCATGGTGGTGGCCAATCAGATGCGCCTGCGTGAAGTGGTCACGCAGTTGCCGAAGATCGACTACGTGGGTTTGATCACTCTGGTCATCGGCGTGGGCGCGCTGCAGGTGGTGCTGGACAAGGGCAACGACGACGACTGGTTCAACTCCACGTTCATCATCATTACCTCGATCGTCTCGGCCATCGCGATCGTGATCTTCCTGATCTGGGAGTTGACCGATAAAGATCCGATCGTCGATCTCAAGCTGTTCCGGCATCGCAATTTCCGCATGGGTACGATTGCGCTGGTGCTGGCGTATGCGTCGTTCTTCGCCATCGGCTTGCTGGTGCCGCAGTGGTTGCAGCTGAATTTGGGTTACACCGCCACGTGGGCAGGTTTGGCCACCGCGCCGCTTGGCGTGATACCGGTGTTGCTCACGTTCTTGGTGGGCAAGTACGCGACGCGATTCGATCTGCGTCTACTCACCAGTGGTGCTTTCGTGGTGATGGGCGCGACGTGTTTCCTGCGTTCGAACTTCTATATCGGCGTCGACTTCGAGCACGTCGCGCTGGTACAGCTGCTGCAGGGTCTTGGTGTCGCATTCTTCTTCATGCCGGTCACCACGATTCTGCTGTCGGATCTGCGGCCGCACGAAATCGCCGCGGGCGGCGGTCTGGCGACCTTCCTGCGTACCATGGGCGCCAGCTTCGCGGCATCGCTCACCACCTTCCTGTGGCAGCATCGCGGCATCTTGCATCATGCGCATCTGACGGAGCAGATCACGCCTTACAATCCCGATGTGCAACAAGCGATGGCCCAGGCGGGAGATTCGCAGACAGCGGTTGCCGTTCTGAACGATACGATTACCTTGCAGGGTCTGCAGATCTCTTTCAATGAGGTTTTCCACTTGCTGGGATGGATCTTCTTCTCCCTGATCGTGGTGATCTGGATGGCGAAACCGCCCTTTGCGGCAAAGGCCGGCGCCGGCGGTGGCGGCCACTGAACCATTCGCTGCTTCGGAAACAACAACGGCCCCATCGGGGCCGTTGTTTTATGCGCGGCAAGCATGCGTTGGATCAGAATGCGATGCCGGCGACCACCATCGTTTCACCGCGATTCGGCTCGTGGAAGCTGCCGTTGGAGATGTGGCGAACGCCAAGGCTCCAGTGATTGCCCTGGTAGCCAACCGTAGTGACGAATTCGTACACGCTGCTCAATGACTGCGTACGCCCGGTATGCACGGCCGGCTGGAAGCTCAGGAAGAGCGGCTGATACCAGGCGTTGGCTGGGCCGTAATGGAGGCGTACACCGCCCGCCAACAGCCAGATGTTGTCGCGCGTGGTGTAAGGGTCGTTGTTGTATTTGGCAACGTTGCGACCATCGATCCAGCCGCCAGTGATATCCGGCGACCAGGTGAAATTGCTGCTGCCGATCTGGTTCGGGTCGAAGATGACTTCGCCAAAAGCGGCAGGCGCACTGTAGCCATTGGAGGGGTCACCCATGTAACTGACGCCACCCTGCAATTCGAAACGAGCCGCCATGGCGGGCAGGGCCGGTAAAGCACACATCAGCGCGACTGCCAGTACGCGGGTGAGGGGATGAATGCGCATGAGAAATACCTATGGGGATAGGGGAAAAGCGTTTATGTACTTTTAAGTTTACAAATGATTTACGCTTCTGGCTAGCCACAATTGTGTTATTTCAGGCAACAGTCCGTTGCGCGCAGGCGAGTCATGCAGCGACGCGCTGGGATCTAGGGTAAACCTGACAGCTAATCTTTGCGGGGCCAATCCCCTAAAGGGTGATGTCCAGACGATTCGCCAAAGGGTATACGCACAATACGCAGCACAAGCTGTGTCTTTGCTTACGGAAGCTTGCAGTGTGAGCGTTGCGAAGCAAGCCTTAATGAATCGCTTCGGGCGACAACAAACGCGAAGAGTCGGCGGTAGATCAGCAGCCTTTCTTCGGGTGGGAAGCCAAGCACCGGGCAATCTCCAGGAACGCGCTGACCATGGGATCGTTCGCGTCATCGCGATAGATCGCCCAGACCGCCGTGGCCGCCTCCATGCCCCTGACCGGGCGATACACCACGTTTTCCACCACCATCCGTTGCACCGAACCGGGCAACACCGCGACACCAAAGCCGCCGGAGATAAGCCCGATGATGGTGGGCAGCTCGCGCACCTCGTAGAGAATGCGCGGACTGAAGCCGGCCTTGGTGCACAGTGCGATCACTTCGTCGTACAGGCGCACGCCCAGGTTTCGCTGGTAAAAAATGAAATCTTCGTTGGCCAGTTCGCTTATGTCGATCGGCCCGGACGTGGCTGCCAGCGGATTACTGGAATGCATCACGACTGTCAGCGAGTCGCGGAAGAGTTCGATGGATTTGATGCCGTCGGGCAGCGCCTCGGGTCGAATCACGCCCACATCGATCACGCCCTGTTCCAGTGCATCGATCTGTAGCGTCGTCGCCATTTCATGAATCAGCAAGCGCACATCCGGAAGGCGCTCCCGGAATCGAGCAAGCACGCGCGGTATCACGACCGTGAACGGTCCAGACGACATCAGGCCCAGATGCAGCTCGCCCAGCTCGCCGCGTTGCGAACGAGCAACGGATTCGGCGGCGCGCTCGGCTTGGGTCAATATGCCTCGCGCGCGCGGCAACAACGCGCTGCCCGCTCCGCTCAGGACGATACCGCGGCCTTTGCGCTCGAATAGCTTGGCGCCAAGGCGCAACTCAAGTGCATGAATTTGCTGGCTAAGCGGAGGCTGGGAAATGCCCAGGCGCTCCGCTGCGCGCCCGAAATGCAGTTCGTCGGCCACGGCGACGAAATATTTCAGGTGCCGAAGCTCTAGGTATTCATTCGTCATGCGTATGGAGCCATTCGCCGTGCTGTATCGATCTTATCAAGTCGTCCACTTAACATTCGCGCTCGGCTGGCGCCATTCCCCATGGTCCAGCCGTCCGTCATAACCGGAAGTTTGTATGTAAGCGGAGCTTGCCGCCGCTGACAGCGGTTGCGGCACAGGCTCAGCACGCTGCATGAATGCCATGGATGCGGCATGCGGCATGCGGCCTGGGCGCTTCGCCCCCAAATCCCTGGAGTACGTCCACATGTTGAGGATTGTACGGCTTGCGCTGGAGCGGCCTTATACCTTCGTCGTTCTTGCCCTGCTGATCCTGATCGTCGGGCCGCTAGCGGCTCTGCGCACGCCGACCGATATTTTTCCGGATATCAAAATTCCGGTGATCGCGGTGGTGTGGCAGTACACAGGCCTATCGCCCGACCAGATGGCGGGGCGTATTTCCTCGCCGTACGAGCGTGTGCTGACCACCACGGTGAACGACGTCGAGCATATCGAAGCCAAATCGATCAACGGCTTCGGCATCATCAAGATCTTCTTCCAGCCCAGCGTCAACATCGCCACCGCAAACGCGCAGGTAACGGCGGTGTCGCAGAACATCCTCAAGCAGTTGCCGCCTGGGGCCACGCCGCCGCTGATCCTCAACTACAACGCATCCACGGTGCCAATCCTGCAGCTGGCGTTGTCGGGTAAGGGCCTGAGCGAACAGAACCTGGGCGATCTGGGCCAAAACATCCTGCGACCGCAGTTGGTCTCGGTGGCCGGTGCGGCGATTCCGTATCCCTATGGCGGCAAGACGCGCCAGGTGCAGATCGACGTCGACCCGGCTCTATTGCAGGCGCGCGGCTTGTCCGCGCAAGACGTGGCCAATGCGCTGGCGGCGCAAAACCTGATCATCCCGGTCGGTACGCAGAAGATCGGCACGTTCGAATACACATTGAACCTCAACAACGCGCCATCGGATATCGATACCATCGGCGACTTGCCGGTGAAGAACGTCAATGGCACGACGATCTATATCCGCGATGTGGCGCATGTGCGCGACGGCGCGCCGCCGCAAACCAATATCGTTCACGTGGACGGCAACCGCTCGGTGTTGCTCAGCGTGTTGAAGAATGGTTCGGCCTCGACGCTGGACATCGTGGCTGGCATCAAGCAGCGCGTCGCTGACAGCAAAGGCATCCTGCCAGACAATCTCAAAGTGACGCCGATCGGCGACCAGTCGATCTTCGTGCGTGCCGCGATCAGCGGCGTGGCGCGCGAAGGCGTGATTGCGGCAGCATTGACGAGCTTGATGATCCTGCTGTTCCTCGGCAGCTGGCGCTCGACCGTCATCATCGCGATTTCGATTCCGCTTGCGATTCTTGGCGCCATCACCTTGCTCTCGGCGTTCGGCGAAACGCTGAACATCATGACGCTGGGTGGCCTTGCGCTGGCGGTGGGTATCCTGGTCGACGACGCCACGGTAACCATCGAGAACATCAACTGGCATCTTGAGCACGGCAAGGATGTGGAGACGGCGATCATGGACGGCGCGCGCCAGATCGTGACGCCGGCCTTCGTCTCGCTGCTGTGTATCTGCATCGTGTTCGTGCCGATGTTCTTCCTCAACGGCGTCGCGCGGTTCCTGTTCGTGCCGATGGCCGAAGCGGTGATGTTCGCGATGATCTGCTCGTTCATCCTCTCGCGCACGCTCGTGCCGACGATGTCGAAATATCTGTTGAAGCCGCACGCTTCGCATCTGGACGAGCAAGGCCATCAGGCACAGCCACCGTCGCGCAATCCGCTCGTGCGTTTCCAGCGCGCCTTCGAAGTGCGCTTCGAACGCATTCGCGCAACTTACCATGGCGTGCTGGATCTCGCGCTAGGCAACCGCCGGCCCTTCGTCCTCGGGTTCCTTGCGTTCGTTGTGGCGTCCTTCTTGTTGGTGCCGTTTCTCGGACGCAACTTCTTCCCTGACGTGGATGGCGGCCAGATCTTGATGCACGTGCGTGCGCAAGTCGGCACGCGCGTGGAAGACACCGCCAATCTGTTCAACAGCATTGAGGGAACGGTCCGACGTGTGATCCCCGCCAACGAACTCGGCACGGTGGTGGACAACATCGGCCTGTCCAACAGCGGTATCAACACCACCTACAACAACACCGGTCTGGTTGGCGAGCAGGATGGCGATATCCAGATCGCGTTGAACGAAGGACATCGCCCCACGGCCGAGTACGTGCGCAAGCTGCGCGAGCTGCTGCCGCGCGAATACCCCGGCGCCACGTTCTCGTTTCCGCCGGCGGATATCGTCAGCCAGATCTTGAACTTCGGTGCGCCGGCGCCGATCGACCTGCAGATTCGCAGTCCGCATCTGCCCGCCAACTTCGCGTACGCCAATCTGTTGCTCGGCAAGATCAAGCAGATCCCAGGCGTGGTCGACGCGCGCATC
The DNA here is from genome assembly GCA_903970555.1 of Vulcanimicrobiota bacterium. Classification (GTDB taxonomy): domain Bacteria; phylum Pseudomonadota; class Gammaproteobacteria; order Xanthomonadales; family Rhodanobacteraceae; genus Dyella_B. The sequence goes on along the minus strand of CAJCJD010000208.1, from coordinate 23,205 downwards.
CAGGAATCGCAGGCCAACCCCGGGTTCGATGTGAATGTGGATCGCACGCAGGCGCAGTTGCTGGGCATCACCGAGCGCGACGTCACCAACAGTTTGGTGGTGAACCTCGCCGGTTCCAGCCAGGTGGCGCCGACGTTCTGGTTGAATCCGGCCAATGGCGTGTCGTATCCGATCGTGATGCAGACGCCGCAGTACAGCCTCGATAGCCTTGCGGCCCTGCGCAATATTCCGATCAACGGTAGCAGCGGGCAGGCGCAAGTACTGGGCGGACTGGTGACGTTGAAGCGCGACAACACCAATGCCGTGGTCGACCAGTACGACATTCAATCGGTGGTGCAGATCTACGCCGCCACGCAGGATCGCGATCTGGGCGCGGTGGCTGCCGATGTGCAGAAGGTCATCGATGCCACCGTCGATCAGCAGCCCAAGGGATCGCATGTTGTGTTGCTCGGTCAGGTGCAAACCATGAACAGCGCCTTCTCCGGTTTGCTGTTCGGCCTGATCGGCGCAGTGGTGCTGATCTATCTGCTGATCGTGGTGAACTTCCAATCGTGGAGCGATCCGTTCGTGATCATCACCGCGCTGCCCGCCGCCTTGGCCGGCATCGTGTGGATGTTGTTCGCGACGCATACACCGCTGTCGGTGCCTGCTTTGACTGGCGCGATCATGTGTATGGGTGTGGCGACCGCTAACTCGATCCTGGTCGTCAGTTTCTGTCGTGAACGTCTGGCCGAACACGGTAATGCCACGGTCGCTGCGCTCGAAGCCGGCTTCACCCGTTTCCGTCCCGTCTGCATGACGGCACTGGCGATGATCATCGGCATGGCGCCAATGGCGCTGGGCCTGGGCGAGGGCGGTGAACAGAACGCACCGCTCGGCCGCGCCGTGATCGGCGGCCTCATCTTTGCCACTGCCGCCACGCTGCTCTTTGTGCCCGTGGTGTTCAGCATCATCCATGCGCGTCACAGCCATGCCCCGAAAGAAGCCAATGCTTCCGGAGAACCCAGCTATGTCGTCTGAAACCATTACTACTCATTCCATCCAAAAGCCGTCCAAGCGCGGATTGCGGCTGACGGGGCTGGTCGTTGCCGTTGTGTTGGTCGCCGTCGTGGTGATCGGTTTGATCACGCGCGCGACGCAGGCGAGCAGCCTCAAGACCTGGACGCAGGAGCAGGCCATCCCGACGGTCAGCGTGATCTCGCCCGAGCCCGGCAAGAGCGGACCCGTACTGGATCTGCCCGGTCGCATCGAGGCATTCATTCGCGCACCGATCTACGCGCAGGTCAGCGGTTACCTGAAAACGTGGAACACCGATATCGGTGCACCCGTGAAAGCCGGTCAGTTGCTCGGTGAAATTTCCACGCCGGAAATCGACCAACAGCTGTTGCAGGCACGCGCGGATCTGGCCAGCGCCAAGGCGAATGCCGACCTGGCCAGCATCACCGCGAAGCGCTGGCAGGCAATGCTGGGCAGCGACTCGGTGGCACAGCAAGACGTGGATCAGCGCACCGGTGATTACGCCGCCAAGATCGCGCTGATGAATGCTGCGCAAGCCAATGTCGATCGTCTGGTCGCGACCAAGGCGTTCGCACGCATCGTGGCACCGTTCGACGGCGTCGTGACGGCGCGCGATACCGACGTCGGCGCCCTGATCAATGCCGGCGGCGGCACTGGGCCAGAGTTGTTCGTCGTATCGGACATTCACAAGCTGCGCGTGTACGTGCAGGTGCCACAGAGCTATGGCCCCTCGATCCAATCGGGCAGCAACGCCGTGCTGGTCGTGCCGGAATATCCGGGGCGTGAATTCCACGCCAAGGTCGTCGCTACGTCCAACGCGGTTAACGCCAATTCCGGCACTACGCTGGTGCAGCTGCTGGTCGACAACGATGACGGCAAGCTGATGCCCGGCAGTTTCGCCCACGTCCACTTCAGCCTGCCGGTGGATGCTGCTGCGTTGCGTGTTCCTGCCAGCTCGCTGATCTTCGACAACGCGGGCTTGCGCGTCGCCACGGTGGGTGAGGGCGACAAAGTGGCCTTCAAGAAAGTGAGCATTCTTTTCGACTACGGCAAGACTGTTGAAATCGGCTCCGGTCTCAGTGCGGGTGACCGCGTGATCGACAGCCCGCCGGACGGTATCAAGGACGGTGACGCCGTGAAGATCGCCAGCCAAGACACAACGGCCAAGCCTCATGAAAAAGCTTGAGTTAACGCTTTCTCTGGCCATCGCGGTTGCGTTGAGCGGTTGCTCGCTGGCCCCGGCCTACAAGGCGCCGGCAACGCCCGAAGCACAAGCCTATCGAGAAGTGGGGCCATGGGTCACCGCGCAGCCATCCGATCAGCTGCCGCGCGAGAACTGGTGGCAACTTTATGGCGATGCCCAGCTCGATCAGCTGCAGACCAAGCTGCTTGCGAGCAACGCCACGTTAGCTGCGGCGTTGGCGCACTACACACAGGCGCAGGCCTTCAGCGCCGAATCACGCTCGGAACTCTTCCCGCAAATCGGTGCGGGCGCCGCTGGCACTCGCCAACGGCAATCCCGTAGCGCGCCACTGCGCGATGGCAATGCGGGCGATGTCTACGACAACTACAGCGTCGGTCTGCAAGGTAGCTATGAAGTCGACTTGTGGGGCAGTGTTCGCAACACCGTTACCGAAGGTCGCGATAACGAATTGGCGGCCAAGGCGGATCTTGCTTCGGCACAGTTGAGTTTGCAGGCCGAGCTCGCCGACAGTTATATGCAGTTGCGCGGGCTCGACCAGCAAATCGCACTCTTGCAACAAACCATCCAGGCCTATGAAAAGGCGCTGAAACTGACCCAGACGCTGCATGCCGGCGGCATTGTTTCGGGGCTGGATGTATCGCGCGCGCAAACGCAGCTTTCGGACGCGCGTTCGCAGTGGTCGCAAGCCGTTGCGCAACGCGTGCTGATGCAAGACACCATTGCCGTGTTGGTGGGCGAAAATGCCGCCAACTTCAGCGTGCCGGCACAGACGGTGGCGATTTCGCTGCCGGTGGTACCCATCGGCCTGCCATCCACCCTGTTGCAACGTCGTCCGGATGTCGCCGCCGCCGAGCGTCGCGTCGCCGCGGACAATGCCGGCATAGGCGTGGCGCGTGCGGCGTGGTTCCCCTCGCTCACGCTCGCCGCCCAAGGCGGATTCCAGAGCAGCAAGTGGGCCAACCTGATCACTGCGCCAAATCGCGTCTGGACGTTGGGCCCAGAGCTGGCGCTGGATGTATTCGACGGCGGCTATCGCAAAGCCACCATCGAAGCGGCCAAGGCCAAGACCGATGAGGCCGGTGCCACCTATCGCGGTGTCGTGCTCGACGCCTTCCGCCAGGTGCAAGACAACCTCGCCCTGCTCGACAACTTGGGCACCGCCAGCACCAATCAAAGGGACGCCTCCGACGCCGCGCAACACGCGCTGGATCTGTCGATGACGCAATACAAGCACGGTGCGGTCAGCTATCTCGACGTGGTGCAGGCGCAAACCGTGGCCTTGCAGGAGCAGCGTGGGTTGCTTCAGCTGGATACCCAGCGCCTGCGCGCTAGCGTTCAGCTTATCCGCGCGATCGGGGGCGGCTGGTCGACGGAGCAGCTTGCGCGAAAGTAAGGCTCATGCGGAAATAAGCAAAACCGAAGGATTCGCGCATGACCACCAAACCCCATGCAGAGGTCGGCATCAGCCAGGACGGGCCCGCTGATGCGCCAGCTTCCCCGGGCACCATGCATCGGCCAAATCACAGCCCGCTGGATATGGCCGATGTCGCTGCGCACGACGAAGCGCAGCATGAGGCGGCACTAAGAGACTCGGCGTTGCGCGCGCCGCGCTAACGACGGGTGCATGGCATCCGTGTTTGTGCGCAACGCACAACACGGGTTTAACCGATTCGCTTGGCGCTCAGATGTTGTGGCGATGACAGCCGCGAACGGCTCACATATCTATGCCTTCAGCAGTAGAACGTCAGGCATATGCATGACACGCGAATAGCCACCACGCGGCAGACACTCTTTCGCCCCTCGGTTGAATGTCCGCAGTAGCATTGCCACTCGCCAGTTCGCGCTACCGCGGATTCAAGTGGAAGCATTCCTATGAAACGGGTCATTTTCCTCCTCGCATGTGTACTGCTGAGTATCAGCTGTCTAGTGGCCAGAGGGGCCAGCAGCAGCGGGGACATGCCACACATGGACACTGCCATGATTACGTATCGCACGGTGAATGTTCAGGGGCTAAACATCTTCTATCGCGAGGCCGGAAGCAGCGACGCGCCCGCGGTTCTGCTGCTTCACGGGTTCCCATCTTCGTCACGGATGTACGACAAGCTGATGCCGGTGCTTGCGAAGCGGTATCACGTTATCGCGCCGGACTACCCAGGTTTTGGCCACTCCGATGCGCCGCCCGCAGAGACGTTCTCCTATACGTTCGATCACTTAGCATCGGTCATCGATGCATTCACGCAGCAACTGAGTATCCATCACTACACACTGTTCGTGCAGGACTATGGCGGCCCCGTCGGCTTTCGCCTGGCACTTATGCACCCCGATCGCATCGATGCCATCGTTGTGCAAAACGCGGTGGCCCATGAAGAGGGGCTGGGCCCTCTATGGCAAACGCGCCGTGAGTACTGGGCCAATAGGGACGCGTATGCCGAGAAGCTTCGCGCAAACTTGATCTCCTTCGACGCAGCAAAGCAACGTCACCTCGGCACCGATCCCCATCCCGAGCTTTACGATCCGGATCTTTGGACCGACGAAGCCGCTTTCCTGAATCGCCCCGGCGAAGGCCGCATTCAAGAAGATCTTTTCTATGACTACCGCACGAATGTCGCCGCATACCCGAAGTGGCAGTCCTATCTAAAGACCAACCATCCGCCGTTGCTTGTCGTATGGGGGAAGTACGATCCGTCTTTTACCGTGGCTGGCGCGTGGGCCTACAAACAAGACGTTCCTGCTGCAGAAGTGCATATCTTGGATGCGGGCCATTTTGCGATGGACACGAAAGGGCAGGAAGTAGCGGATCTGACATTGCGATTCTTGGATCGACAGCACGCTCGAACGATGCACGCGCAAGGCAATACACCCTAAACGTTTGCTGCCTGTCGGGGCCGGAAAATTTAGTCCAGCGCGCTATTAGATGAAGGCTGCGTTGGCAATACAAATTGAAATCCGCGCCGCTCCAGATTTGTCAACGTTTGATCGAGCACGTCGGCCGTAGCCGGCTTGTCGTGCAGGAGCAGAATGGACCTATCCGCGGTCTGTTCCAAACTCCAATAGAGGATTTGGCCAGGCTTGGTCAGCCAGCTGTCTTCGCTATTGGCATTCCACAGCATTTGTCGCATACCGGACGATTCTGCAGCGAGCTTGACGCTTGACGATGTCATGCCGAACGGCGGTCGAAAGTAATATGGCCGGTGTCCGGTGAAATGCGCAATGCGCGAGCTGCAATCTTCAATCTGATGCCGTAGTTCGGGACCTTGCAAGCGATTGAGCTGCAAGTGGTCATAGCTGTGGTTTCCGACAACGTTGCCTTCGCGTTCGAACTTGCTAACCAGTGGGCTGGTTGCGTCATTGATATGGCTGCAAACCAGAAAAAATATGGCATGGGCATGGTGCCGATGCAGAACAGCAAGGATCTTATCGTCCACGCCATGGCCATAAGGGCCATCATCGAAAGTCAGGACCGCATATTTTCTGCCAGCCAGCCAATCGCTCGCCGTGCGCCACGATTGCCCGTCAACGACAGAGATCGCCTCTTGAGCTTGATCAAGCATGAAGCGTGGCGGCTGCTTTCCGCTACCGGATATCAACAATAGGCACGCAAAAAGCAGTGCGAGCATCGTGCTGGATACAAGGTTGCGAAGAGATACGCGCAATGGTGTGGTGATTATCTTTTGGATATCCATGTTTCACGGTTCCATCAATGCGAATGTTGCTCGTTGCGGTTTCCTGAAGCCGAATAAGCGCCGCTGGATTCCCACCGATTGGCGTATGAGGACGGGCTATTCCGCAGCCGTCCAAGCGAGGGTTGCATGGCTCAATGCATATGCCGTGCCAACCGTTTGTCGCCTCTGCGAGGGCTCTAGGCCCTGGAATAGGGTTGGTGGCGCGACAAAGTGACGTACGACGACATCCTTATGTCCGTCTGCGACAGCCGGCACACGTAATGATCAAGTTTTGAGGTGTTGGATAACGCGTGACTTACGCGTGCCTTACATTGCGCGCGTGCTTCGAACAGGTACCACTTTAGTAAGGCGAAGGTGGCGGCTTTGTGATGGGCAGTCAGCGCGTTGCGCCATCGAATTTCCAATCGGCTTGCAGCATGATTTCGCGTCCGTATACGTTGTAATTCTCGTTATTGAAATACGGATAAGAAAGATAGGTTGAATCTTCGGGCGGCATCTTGTTCGCGATGTTATTGACCAGCAGCGACAGTTCGAGATGTCGCGTAGGTCGATAGCTCACGCTGCTGTTGAAGGTGATCCATGGCGATACGCGACCCGAACCGGGAAGGCCTGTGCCATCGTTCGATGCGGAAAAATTTGGCGACGGTCCGTAGCGGTGCCCATAAAGCGTGCTTGTCCATTGTCCGTTTGGGCTTGTCCAGCCCAAGGCGCCGCTGATGATGCTTTTGAATTCTTCACTGTAAAGTGGATTTGCCAGACGGTTGATCGGCAGCTGACCGGGTGCCAGTTGGTAGGTGTGCTTGAGCATGTCGTTGTAGTCGAGTTGCACGCTAAACGTGCCCAGGTGCGACGGAGAGAAACGGTACCTTCCACTACCGATCACCGACTTGGTCACTTCATCGGCGAGATTGGCGTAATACGTGGTGACTTCGGTGACGGGGCCGTCGCCGCCGGCACGCTGCACCTGGCCGTTGACGGGATTCGTTATCGCCGTACATGCCGATGAGTTGGGATTCAATTGACCCAGCAGGCATTGCGCATCCGTATGCATCAACATATCCAGGCTCTGCTGCACGACCTCATTCTGGATCGCGATATGCAGATAATCGATGCTTAAATTCAAGTTGTCAGTTGGCGACCATGCTGTGCCGAGCGTCCAACTCTGCGCGACGGTAGGTTGCAAGTTGGGATTCGCCAACGATTTACCTTGGACACCGTACTGATAGATGGTGCCGCAGTCGGTACTGTGAGCCATCGCGCACTGATAGTAGTCGGTGATGGTTGTGTAGTAGTCGGTAGGACCCAGGAATATCGATGACAGGTCCGGTGCCTTGAATGCGGTGGTGAAGTTGCCGCGGAAAAGAAGCGTATCGATCGGCCTGTATTCCAAGCCGGCCTTATACGTGAACTTGTGATTGTCGCTGCCTTTGTCGAGTGCGTAATGGTCATAGCGTCCGGAGAGATCGACAGTCACGGATGTGAGCAGCGGCAGATTCAACTCGAACGCGGAAGCAGCATGCGAGCGTTGTCCGCCACCGCCGGTTTCGGCGTGTTCAAATACGGCACCTTGCGTAAATAGAGGATTGACCGGTTCGTACCATGCTTCGTTGCCGCCCTCGACCAGAAAGGCAACGCCTGCGTCACCGCCGGGCAGGCCGAACAAAGTCGCATTGCTGATGGTCGCGCGCGTATCGTTGATCCAGGTGTTGCTGAACTCGCCGACGCCTTGCGTAAAACTGGCATATTGCGCGGGCGTAATCGGCGAAAAAAAAGCCTTGTAATTCGGGTTGTACGTGTTGAGGCCGCTGACGGGATCGACGCCGACCACCGGCCCCAACATGCCGTTGAAAAAATCATTGATCTTGGTTTTGATCGATAACGGCTCCACCACTTCAGTGCGATCGCCGGTACGCAGGTAATAAACATCCCAGTTCCAACCCGAGTCGCCCCATCGGCCATTGGCACCGATATCCGCTTGATAGAGCAGGTCGTCCTGTTGATACATTTGGCCTGCCGCGCCACCGGGCATTTCTTCGGGCGCAAAGTATTTTTCAAGATAGAGATAGTGGCCCGTCGTGGCGTCTTCGATCGCGCCCTCCGGCAAGTCATCCGGAAACCACGCCGATACGCCAGGAAACCAGCGTTGCTGTTGCCAGTTCAGCATCGCATCGCCGTACAGGCGAACGGAATCGTTGGGCCGGTAGTCGAGCTTGAGCATGCCATCGTAGTTGCGCGCTTGGTTGCTGTACGTCGTATAGCCTTCCAATCTGGACGATCCGCAATACGTTCCCGGTTGGCTTGCTGTGCCGCTTGTAGCCAGTGTTGTGCTTCCTCCAAAAAGATTGCGGGCACAACCGACGGGTGGATCGAGATAGTTCAAGGGATAGCCGGTATAAGTGGCGCCCGTGCCGTAATCGACAATCGCGGCTTGAGCACTCGGTGCTGTCGCGCCGCCCGGACCGGAGCCAGTGCCAACGGTCAAAGGGCGCTGATAACCCCAAATGGGCGATGCGTTGTCGAATTCGATGGCACTCAGGATCTTGAGTTTTCCGAAGTCATGTCCGTACGCAAAGCTCACGCGCTGATTAGCGCCGCCGCCATCGGAAAAATTGCCCGTGCGTACCGATAGCTCGCCACCATCCATCTGCGACTTCGTAACGATGTTGATCACGCCACCGATGGCCTGCGAGCCGTAAATCGACGAAGCACCGCCCGGCATCACATCGATATGGTCGACGATGGCAATTGGAAGATTGGAAATGCTGGTGAAGTTGATGGTGCCGTTATAAAGGCGTCCAAAGTTCGCCAGCGGTTTACCGTCGACCAGAATCAGCGTGAATTGTGGATTCAATCCGAGCAAGCTGACCGGCTGCGCGCCCTGGGTAAAAGAACCGGCCGCCTGCGGACCTTGCACAGAGCCGGTGGCAAGCACGGAATTTTGCAACACCTCGGCGATGCTGTTAAAGCCGCGTGCTTTGATGTCTGCCGCGGTGATGGTGTACGTTGGCGTGGCTGTTTGAATCGTGGCGTTGCCAATCAGCGATCCGCTGACATTGATGGCGTCGAGTGTTCGTGGGGCTTCCATGACAGTCTTCACAACCACTGGGGTCGTGGGTGTGCGAAACGTCGGTGACAATGCCAGCACAAAAGTGGAGTCGTTCACCGTTTTCCACGTAAGCCCCGTATTGATGAGCAGCTGCCGTAGTGCATCTGTCGGCGTGAATCGTCCCGAGATGCCGCGGGTCGTTTTGCCGGAAGCCAGGTCGGGCGAATAGACGATCTGCAAGTTGCCTTGTGCGGCGAACGCATCGAGCGCGCTGCGAAGATCGACGGCACCAATGGTGTAGTGACGCGCTTGCGCGTCAGTCTCGTCGGCCTGTGCGGTTGGGGCCGGGAGCACCGCCATCGCTGCACACAGCGCGAACGCGAGTGGGTGCGTACATGTCACGGCACGGCGAAGCAGGCGCGCCGGCGCGCCGAAGCCGCACACAGCAAGCTGGAAAGAGGTCCACGAAAATCTTCCCCTAAAGCCGCCTTGCATTCCTGTCTTTCGCCTCCCATGGGGGTCGCTCATTGCCCGGCTTATCGTCCCGGTGTTGGCCGGCACGATGCGCTAAACAGAGGAGCGTTGAACGCCTCCTCTTTTCCCCCGAACAAATGATGCCTCCTGGCAGCCCGATCATAGGGCGAAGTGGGGCGCTTGCACTCAGGCTTTTTCGGAACGAGCAAAAAAAGCCCGGCCATAAGGGCCGGGCTTTGCATCCCTGGCACGCGTCCGTGCGCGCCGAAAACTCGCAACATCGGGCTTAGAACGTCAGGCTCCAGTTGTTGAGCGTGCCGTAATCGCCGTAGTACTCAGGATCGTTGTCGATGACCTTCAGCTTCCAGGTACCGTTGGCCGACACCGACGAGGCATTCACCGTCCAGGTGGTGTTGATGTTGCCGTTATCGTCGTAGTTCGGGTTCTGCAGCACGGCGTAGGAGCCGTTCGGCGCGACGATCTCAATCGTCAGGTCGCCCGACCAGTTGTGCGTGATGTTGGCATGCACCTTCAGATTGGACGGCGCATTGCCGGACTCGCCGGTTACCGCGATGCTGCTGGTGATGGTGGCGTTGTCGTTGATCACCACGGCGGTGTTGTTGCTGAATACGCCGCTGCTGCCACCGCCACCACCACTGCTGCTGGCGACCGTCACCGAGGCGGTCTTGGTGCTGGTCGCGCCGGTGCTGTCGGTCACCGTCAAGGTCACGGTGTAGGTGCCGGCAGCCGCATAGGTGTGGCTGGGGCTGGCCGAGGTCGAGGTGCCGTTGTCGCCGAAGTTCCAGGCATAGGAGCTGATCGTGCCGCCGGTATCCGTCGAGCTGTTGGTGAAGCTCACCACCAGGCCGCTCACCGTGTCGGTGAAGTTCGCTACCGGCTTGCCAGCCGGGGGTGTCGTGCCACCACCGCCGCTGCTGGAGCCGCCCCAGTACTTGGTGACATACGCACTGAACTTGCTGATGTCCAAGCTGCCCCAGCCGGTGGTGTTGTCGTAACCCGCGGCGGCGTTGTAACCATAGCCGTTGTAACCGTTGTTGCCCGAGGTCACGTCATGCAGCGGCGTGGCGTCTTTCGGGAAGTAGGTGTACATGTTTTGCGTCGGCAGGCCCAGCGAGTTGCTGTTGGCCGATTCGATACGGGCCCAGATGCCCACGAAGATCGGCGAGGCCAAGCTTGTGCCGCCGTACTGCTGCCCGGTTTGGCCGTTGGCGACGATGATGGCGCCCGTCGACGAGGCCGCATCGAATGCTACGTCCGGCAATTCGCGCTTGGTCGCCGAGGAACCCAGTGCGGTGGTCTGCCATGCCGGCGCGGTTTCGAACAGGCTGATACCACCGCCCGTCGCCCACAAGCGTTCGTTGTCGTCAGGCGTGCCGTTGTTGTCCGCGCCCTGCGGATCGATTTGCGCTAAGCCTTCGTTCCACACCGTTTCGCCGGACCATGTCGTGGTGCCTGTGGTGCTCAGCGTGGTGCCGCCGACGGCGACGACATTCGGCGACGTGGCCGGTTCGCTCACGCCGTAGTGGCTCAGCGAGATTTCGACCGTGCCGCTGGAGTTGGCGATGTAGCCCGGCGCGCCTTCGGTCGGATCGCTCGACCACTGATACACGCCCGCATCGCCCGCTGCCACCGAAAAGGTCTGGCCTTGTGCAACGGCTTGCGCGAAGACCTTGTCATCCGCTGCCTGCGTGCCGGAATTGTTGGCCGCCGTTTCGTCTTCGCCCAGCGAGACGTTGATGACCTTGGCCACATTGTCCGTCACGGCGGTGTTGTACGCCGCGGTGATGGTGGCATCGGTCAGCTGACTGTCGTTGCTGTCGCCGTTGATCGCAGCGTAGAAGATCAGCTGCTTTACGCCGCCCGAAACGGCCGTGATGTCCTGGCTGTCCAGCGCCCACTCGCCATCGTCGCCGTCATTGGCCAGCGTGCCGCTGCCGCCGGGAACGGTCAGCGTATTGACCGTCGCGAGGCCGGCGTTCTTGGTGAAGGTGTTCAGATCCTTCACAGTCTGGGTCATGTCACCCCAGGTGATGATGCCGACCGTGGTGGTCGATGCGCTCGGCGTGCTGCCGACATCGTAGATCTTGGGAAAATCGGTCGGCTGATGGCCCACTTGGCTACTGGAGGCCTGGGTCTTCGCGTCGCCACTAATGCGATGCGACATCACATGCGGTTTCACGTAATCCTGCAGACCCAGCACACCATCCACGATGCCGCCCAGCGATTGCGGAACGGTAACGTCCGAAGCGTTGGCGAAATGCTGCTTGCCCTTGAAGCTGAAGGTCTTCATGTTGGCGTTGAACGCAGCGTTGGCGCTGGCGGCCGTGCCGGTGGCCGACACCAGCATGTTGTTCGGCGCCACTTTGATGTTGGTAAAACCATATGCCTTCAAGTGCGCGACCACGGTTTGCACCTGCGCATCGGTCGGCGCGTACTGCGCCTTGAACTGGGCCGGCGTCAGAAACTGGTGATAGTTCGCGCTGCCAGGCTGATTCACCGATTGCAGAAAGCTTTGCAGCTGGTCGACATTGCGCAGATTGAGACTCACTTCCACATGCAGCGGCTTGCTTTGTTCCAGCGGCATGATTTGCGAGGCATCGATCGAAGGATGGCCCGTCATCACCAGCGTGGAAACCTGAGTGCTGCTGTTCTGCAGGCCGGCGTGCGTGCGCGTGGACACCCATGTGTCACCGGCATGCGCCGAGAGCGAGACCAATGCCAGCGACAACGCGGCCGGCAACAGCAATTTACGACTCCCCGAAAAACGAATACTGCTCGACATTTATGAACTCCCTCAATTTTGGGACAAACGAGCCCGATGCGGCCACGTAAGCCCCATGCAGTAGTTATCGCCGCGTTTGCGACGTCTCGACCCACCAAGAAATGTCTAGCGACCCCCGAAGCCCCTCAGAGATCGATGTCCCCTACTGTCCATGTACATCGATCATGCTGCAGCGTCGCCTTTCAATAAGACGGCCATGAGCGAAAAACCCCTACCCACCATCTGAAGAAGGTTTCATCTTTGTGGCGTAGTTGGCGCAACTGGCGAGTTAACGGTTGCGAAGCAGCACAATCTGCGTGTCGTTGACGCGTCTGGCCTGAATCGACCAGCCTTGCTGCAGCAATTGCAGGAAAGTCTGCTGGTCGTTGGTGCGAAAGATGCCGCTGATGCGAATGTCCTGCAGGGACGAATCGCCGATCTGCAGCTTGGTGGCGCTATAGCGATTCATCTCGGCAACAAGATCGGGCAAGCGCCAATCGTGGATAAACAGCTTGCCCTGGGTCCAGCCTTGCGTCTGTAGCAAGTCAATCGGATGCACGGGCGTGATGCGGCCCGTTTCATCGTACGCCAGCCTTTGCCCACCGCTCAGCGATGCGTCTTGCGATGTGCCATTCGGCGGTTCGGTAGCGATGGCGAGTTTGCCTTTGAGCAGCGCCACATCGGTGCAACCATCATTGATGCGCACCTGGAATTGCGTGCCGACGGCAGTGACGGTACCGCGTTGCGCATGCACCACAAACGGCCATGCGTGATTACCTTGGACCGTGAACTGCGCCTGCCCATGCAGCAGATCCACACGGCGTGTTCGCGTGCTGAAGCGAACGACGACCGCCGTGTCGGTATCAAGCATGATGGACGAGCCATCCGACAACTGCACGGTTTGCTGCTGGCCCGCGGTGGTGGTGTAAGAGATGCCGGCAGGGTCAGCGCGATTTGCCAGCCAGCGCGGCAGCGCCACCAGCGCAATCACGGCGGCGAGGCCGGCTGCCAAGGCCGGGAAAAGCCAGCGGCGTGGTGCGCGCGCTTGCGGCTCCCGATGCAGCGCACGATTCGCCGCAGCCATAACGGCGGGATCTTTGACGGCCTTTTCGCTTTGTTTCCACAGCCGTTCGATCGCGCGATAAGCCGCTGCATGCGCCGGATCGGCCGCGCGCCAGCGCTCGAATTCGGCACGTTCGAAGGCCGGACAATCCGGTTCAAGCAGGCGCACAAACCATTGCTCGGCCTCGTTGTACGAGTCCGGCTCGGTTCCCCCATTTGCGTTGCGCCTGTCCATGTTCATTAAAACGTGTCCGCCGACGATTCGCCTACCTTGCGGCGCAATTGGGCGAGCGCAGTGGCAAGGTGCTTTTCGACCATCTTCACCGAAATGCCGCAACGTTCGGCGATCTCGGCGCGGCTCATGCCGTGGACGCGCTTCAGCAGGTAGACGCGCTGACATTTGGGCGGCAGTTCCAGAATGGCCTGGCTAAGGCGTGCCACCTGTTGCTCATACACGGCGCGCTGCTCCGGGGAATGCTCGGTCGCGGCAATGTCCAGCCCATCGAGGGTGACGTGTTCCTTACTGTGATGCGTCAGCGCCACGCGAAACTGATCGTGCGCCACATTCACCGCAATCCGGTAAAGCAGCTGTTTCCACGCCGACGGCGGTTCCGATTCGCGATAGCGAAGCAGCTTGGCCATGCTCTCCTGCGCGGCATCTTCGGCATCTTGCTCGGATGCGGTGCGCGCACGCAGAAACTGCAGCAAACCGCGAAACTGGCCGCGGATAAAGGTATCGAAGCTGGGGGCCTGGGGGCGCGCGCCGGTGGCCGGGGCGTCCGGCAATGGAACGATTGGCGCACTCTCCCGCTTGTTCTCCATCCCGGATTTCACACCACCTCACCCTACGTCCGGTCGAATTTGGACCAAAATGCTGCGACGTGCAATCGTCCGGCCGGTTAGGATGTCCTTGCACGTATCCCCGTTGCCGCCGTAGCTCATCATGCGAACGTGGTTGCTGTTCGCCTGTGTAGAGAGTTTTTATGTTTACACCACGTCAGCTTGAAGCAAGTGATCTGAACGGTCTTGCCTGTGTCGCGGAAGGCCGGTCCCTGGCGACCGCGCCCCATGTTGCGGAACGCCTGCTGGCCATGGGATTGATAAGGAAAACCGACGACACCACAGGTCGCAGAACAGGGTTCGAACTGACCTCGGCTGGGCTCGACATCATTCACTCAAGCGATCAGTGACCGCAGTGGGAAGGTAGCTAAGCGCACCACGCGACTTAGCCACCTTCACTCCCGAGCTGCCGGCTATTTCGAGATCAGCAGCAGCAAAGATTGCCCGCACTGGCTATACGTCGTGCCGCTGCCGCCGATCAGGGTCTCGTTGCCCGGCGTGACAAACGTATTCGGACCGTCGTTCCAGTCGCAGGTATCCGTCACGCGATACCAGTTCGTGCCCGTCGGCGGGGGTGGCAACGTGAACGTAACGCTGCCAGACCAGCCGTTGAAGGCGATGTACATTGAATTGGTATCGCCGAACGGTGCGCCATCGATGGTATAGGCGATGGCGTAGTTGCTGGTGTTGTTCCAATAACTACTGGTTGCGACCGTGCCACTAGGTTCGTACCAAGCCACCTGGCTGGACGAATACCACGTTGCGGGACGCAAGGCCGGATGAGCGAGACGGAAGGCGATCAACCGCTGTGCGAAGTTATAGAAGTTCGACTGATTGGTGTTCCAACTGTAGTCCAACCAATTGGCCGTCGAGTCGAGGTTGTATGCATTGTTGTTGCATTGAAGCGTGCGCAGGTATTCGTCGCCGCCCTGCATGATCGGCGTACCCGCCGACAACATTACGAACGCCAGACCCGTACGCGCGGCGCGGCGCTGATCATAAGCGGTGCCCGTACCCGCCGACATACCCTGATCCCAGCTGTAATTGGTGGTGGTGCCCCCATCGGAGGGGCCAAAGGGCCACGCCTGATCGTTGTTGGAGCCGTTGCAGGAATAAACGTCGTTGAGGGTCATGCCATCGTGGATGTCGATGAGGTTGGTCGAATTCCACGGCGAGCGTCCACTGGCTTGGAAAAGATTAGACGAACCAGTGAAATCGTTCGCATCCTGCGTGATGTAGATGGTGGTGTTGCCAAGCTCGTTTTGCGCCTGACGCAGGCTGTCGCGAAACAATCCGTTCCATTCCGACCAGCCGACGGGAAATCCACCCAGCTGATACGAGTTGCCACCGATCGCCCACGGCTCGGCAAACAGATCCAATCCACTGCCGCCCGCAGCAGGACGCACCGTAAATTCCTTCAGGATGCGATTGATCGCGACATTCGAGTCCGACGAATCAAAGTTGTATCCCCCATCGGGGCAGTTAGGTGCGCCGGATTTGGCGGCGCCATTCAAACAGCTGTTGCCGAGCACCGATGCCAGATCGAAACGGAAACCATCCACGCCCATGGTGTTGGACCAATAGGCGAGCGAGTCGACAATAAGGTTCTGCGCGACGGTGTTGTACGTGTTGAAGTTGGCGCCGGTGCCGGTGTTGTCGTAGAAGTATTGGTTGGTCGAATCGAGTTCGTAGTACGTCGCGTTGTCCAGGCCACGCCAGGAATAAACCGTCGCCGTGGTGGGATCGGAGCTGCTCCAAGAGCCGCCTTCGGCGGTGTGGTTGTAGACCACATCCATGTATACCTTGATGCCTGCGTTGTGAAATGCCTGCACCATCGCCTGGAATTCCGCGGTCGGTCCGCCAGCGGCTTTGTTGTACGCATAGCGACGATCCGGCGCGAAATAGTCTTCGGTCATGTAGCCCCAGTAGTTCTGGTCGGCGTCCGAATTGGCGATCACGTCGTTCTCGTCGTTCTGCGTTTCCTGCACCGGCAGAAACTCGACGGCGGTAACGCCAAGACTGGCGAGATAGCTCGCCTTGAGTCCGGCGCCGTGATACGTGCCTTGGTATTCGGTGGGAATGCTCGGGTCCTGCTTGGTAAGGCCGCGAACATTGACTTCGTAGATGACATCGTCCTTTTGCGCGCGCGTCGGTTTAGTGCCGGTGCTTTGTGCGCTTGGCGCGAGCACGATGCCTTTGGGTGCGTACGTGCCGCTATCGATCAATCGATACGCTATTCCGAATGTCGAATCGACCGTGGCGCCTGTCGCAAAAATGTTGGCGTCTTGATTTTGCGTGTTGAGCGGATCCTGGCTGATTTCCTGCGCGTAAGGATCCAACAGCAGCTTGTTGGGATTGAAGCGATTGCCGTTGGCGTCGACGTCGGAGACGAACCCTGCCGATGATCCTTTCGTCCAGCTCGCGCTATACGTCCAGTTTGGCCCCCATGCGCGATATCCGTAATACACCGCGCCCGTAATGCCTGCGGTCTGAATGGACGATACCGGCACCACAACTTGCCACACGCCATTGCCGACCGCACTCAACGCGTAGGTCGCCGATTCCTGCGCGCCATAACCGCTCGCGTACAGATAAAGCACCATGCGCGTAGCCTGCGAGGAATACACGCGAAACGTAATCTGGGTCTGTTGCGCGTTGTAGCTTGCGCCAAGGCTCATACTGTCGATGGCAGCCTGTGCCGGTCGTGTCGCGGCAAGGGCGACGCCAACGCATACAAGCAACGCGGCGAGAATCTTCGGAAACTTCATGCGGGTCTGCCTCCATCCAGCTTTGTTGATGAAGAGGTGCAACGGCGAGGTTTGCTTAAATCCCTGAAATGGAGCGCGGTAGGTGTAACAACCTGCGCTATCGCCGTTGTATGGAAGGCCAGATCGATCCCCATTCGACACCGCGTCATGTATGCGGTATTGGCTATGCGGCAGATAGTGCGGCGCATAGTAGAAAGCATCGCAGTGCAGCAACCAGCGTATGCATACGTATTCATTGAAAGAAATACGCACGCGCGTCACGCATACGTGTCGCGCGTTGTGAAGGAGATGTCGAAAGGTGCGACTTTTGTGCGTGTTGCGCGTCGACGCCAATCGTTCCTGCAAAGGCAGGAACGGTGGACTAACTAAGGGAGCGCACGAGCAGTTGGCTAAGGCAAAGGAGCATGCGCTCGCGTGAAGCAGTGAACACTGCTCCGAGGAACCTTATCTTGATGTCACTATTGAAGCGCGTACGGGCGTGACGTCACCACGGCGCCGTGACAATCGAAATGGGTTCGCCGTAGACCGAGGGTACTTTCGACGAACGCGAGTCGGTACTCGTCAACGCTTCCTGATGGATGGAAGGTCTCCAGCTTCCGGACCTCAAGAAAGCAAGCGCGACCATCAGATCCCCTTGCAGCGCCGGCACTGCATCGTGCGCAACGGACTTGAGCGCATCATGCGTCGATGCCGCCTTCATGGATTCATAGGCGCAAATGATCTGGTAATGATCTCGCACCAGCAGGCCCGCAAAGGTCTTGTCGAACGCATCGCCGTTCAATGACTGCAGGGCAGCCATCCTGGGATTGTCCATCACGCTTTGCTGCACAGCCGTGCGGTCGATGGAGCCGGAAGCCAATGCGGCAAGTTGCTGATCCAGGGCTGTGCGCTCTTGGATAATCGCATTGGCCAGATCGACGACCTGCGGATTCTTCGATTTGGCCAGCGCCATCCTGGCCATCGCTATCTGCGCGGCGTTGTCCGACATGGCTCGGCTAAGGAATGCCAGCTCCTTGGCGCTGAGCTGTTCGCCGTCCGAGGCGCAAGCAGTGCTCGGAGCCAGCGTGAGCCACATGATTGCCAATGAAACCATCATCAAGGTGGTCAAGTTCACCGTGCGCATCAGCATTCAACCCGTAAGCCAGTGGAATCCCCACGACCCCAATGTGGGCTAAAAGAAGTTCACATAATGTTTAGTTTTTGTCAGTCTCTTATAGGGCGCCTCTTTCCCGGAATGGTTGCGTTCGGGAACTTCAACGCGGCGTGCATGGCGCGCGATGGATAGGTGTTGAAAGGTACTTCAGCGCAGCTACCGATCATCCAAATCAAGGAGTCGTCGCGAAGCCCGTTGCCGACCCGCTGGCGATGGCGGTCTGCTGCGCAAACGCGGCTTCAATCTTTGCCTCAAGTAGGCCGAGCTTGTAATCGACGAGCAATTTGTCCAGGGACGACCTGTCCAGGAGCGGCAGCGTGTCGTGCAGCAGGTGCGAGGCGGAGAAGGCGGGTGCGAATCCGGTTCCATAAACGAACCGAAGCGTTCGGATCTGGATTGCTCCGAACTTCTGATGGATTTCGCGACCTTCGAACCAATGGTGAAGGCACGCGTGTGCAGGCACTTTTGTTCCCATGGTGAACGCCCCCCGATTTGTATTGCACTTACAGCTATTCCCTAGCTATTTGCATACATAAGTCATGCCAAATGATGAATATGTGAGCTTGTTTTCCCGCGCATAGCGCCGCGTCAGGTTGCCGACAGGGTGCCGTCGTCCACGCGTTTTGCCGACCCGTTTGCTTGTCTCTTTGGCTGCGCGTAAGCAAGCCGGGATGTGGTGCCCCCTCTAGCCTTACTCGGCATTTGTAGTGTTAAGTTGAGGGATTACCCACACGCTTTCCGGAGCTCCCCATGTCTCGTGTCCTACCCGCTGGTTCGCCAGTTGCCGTGCGCCGTAAGTTTTCGCGCCTTGCCTTGGCTGTTGCGATGGTGCTCGCGGCCGGCACCGCCGCTGCGCAGCAAGTGGGCACCGACAACGTTCCGCCGCCGCAGGACACGCCGTATGTCGGAACGTTGGCGCTGCACGTCGATGCCAGCGACACGGCGCAGGGCATTTTCCGCGTTCATGAAACGATTCCGGTGAAGGCTGGGGCGTTGACCTTGCTGTATCCGCAGTGGATTCCCGGCGATCACTCGCCGACCGGCCCGATCGCCATGCTCGCCGGCCTCACCCTCACAGCCAACGGCAAGCCGCTGGCTTGGACGCGCGATAAATACAACGTGTACGCGTTCCACCTCGACGTACCGGCGGATGTTGCCTCGATCGACGCCACCTTCCAGTACTTGTCGGGCCGTACCGATAGCGAAGGATTCGAGATCACCGATCGCATGATGGACATGGAGTGGAGCAAGGTCTCGCTGTATCCGGCCGGCTATTTCTCCCGCGGTATCACCGTTGCGCCCAGCGTGACGCTGCCGCATGGCTGGCAACTGGGTACCGCGCTGGAGACGGCCTCGCAGTCGGGCGACACCGTTACCTTCAAGCCGGTCACCTTCAACAACCTGGTCGATTCGCCGATCTACGCGGGCCAGTACTTCAAACGGGTCGATCTCAACCCGGGCGGCGAAACGCCGGTGCACCTGGACATCGTCGCCGACGCGCCGAAGTATCTGGAGATGACGCCCGAACAATTGAAGGCGCATCGCGCGCTGGTCACGCAGGCGGTCACGCTGTTCGGCTCGCATCACTACGACCACTACGACTTCCTGTTCTCCCTATCCGATCAGCTGGGCGGCAACGGCACCGAGCACCACCAGTCCAGCGAAAACGGCCTGGGCGCCGACTACTTCACCGGCTGGGACGACGGCGCGCCGGACCGCGACCTGCTTCCTCACGAGTACACGCATTCGTGGAACGGCAAGTTCCGCCGCCCGGCCGACCTGTGGACACCCAACTTCAACGTGCCGATGGGCGACTCGCTGCTGTGGGTCTACGAAGGACAGACGCAGTACTGGGGCTTCGTGCTGACCGCGCGCTCCGGCATGTGGACGTCGCAGCAGTTCCACGATGCGCTAGCCATGGTGGCCGCCAACTACGACCGCAATCGCGAAGGCTTCCAATGGCGCACGCTCGAAGACACCACCAATGATCCGACGGCGGCCCGACGCTCCGGCCTGCCTTACCGCAGTTGGCAGATGAGCGAGGAGTATTACAGCGGCGGCCAAATGATGTGGTTGGAAGTGGACGCCAAGCTGCGCGCGCTCACGCATGACCACAAATCGCTGGACGATTTCGCGCACGCGTTCTTCGGCGTCGACAACGGCAGCTACGTAACCAAGACCTACACCTTTGACGACGTAGTGGCGACACTCAATGGCGTGGCCGCGTACGACTGGGCTAGCTTCCTGCACGCGCGCGTCGACGCGCTCAATCCGCCGCTGGAGAACGGTATCGCGGCCACTGGCTGGAAACTGGTCTACACCGATCAGGAAAGCGCGTTCGAGAAGCAGTACAACAGCCGACCGCAGTCGCCTCGCCATCTATTCAACTTCGCGTGGTCGATTGGCCTGACGATGAACGATCATGGTGAGGTCAACGACGTGCGCTGGGATGGTCCGGCATTCAAGGCCGGCGTCAGCACCGGTGCCACCTTGGTGGCGGTGAACGGGCAGAACTATTCGAGCGATGTGCTGAAAAGTGCGATCACAGCGGCGAAGAACAGCAGCACACCCATCCAACTATTGCTGAAGTACCAAGGTGGCTACCGCACAGTGTCGGTGGATTACCACGGCGGCCTGCAATACCCGCACCTGGTGCGCGTCGACGGCACGCCCGATTATCTGGATGAGATCATCACGCCGCGGAAATAAGCGCCAGAGCAGCAGCAAAGCGTAGGTGGACAACACGTGCGCTTTGCTGCACTCATCAAGGCGATATTTTCTAGTGAAAGCAGACCAAGCGAAGTCGCTTTACGACTTCACAAACTCCGTTTCGATAAGAATGGTTACTTCGTCGGCTTCCAGAGGGACCCATTCACCTACGCCAAAATCAGATCGCTTGAATGTGGCCTCACCGGAAAAACCCAGTCGTGTTTGAGCGAAGCCACGATAAGTTACATTTAGAACGATCGGCTTTTTAACGCCGTGAAAATCCAGAATGCCATCGACATGCATATTGTCGTTGGTGATTTTTGCTGTCGACGAAGTGAACGTAATGGATGGATATTTATCCGCTTCGAAATACCGATTCGCTATTTTTTTATCGAATGCCTGATCGCCTGTGTCCACCGATTTCGGATCAATAGATATCTCAAGGCCCGATGCGCTGGTTTGCGTGGGATCGAATTCAAATCGACCACTCACAGAATCAAAGCGAAGGGTGTAGTGCGATAAATCCATATGCGCGAGTTTCGCTACGACTGAAGTATGGTGCGGATCAAGCTTATATTCACCCGCGATGATCGCCTTGGGATCTTTAGTCACCTTAAGCAACTTGTACTGAGTCGCAGCAGTCGCATCTTCTGCGGGGACTTGATTCGCTCGTGCGCCAATGCCGATGGGCGCTGCAATCAGTAGCGCAGTAAAGATGGTAGCGGTCGCATTGCAGTTGGTCATGGCGTGTCCCAAAGTGATGGCTGCGGGTACCCTAAGTTTGTGATTAACAAGTCGCAAGGCACAAACTATGTGTGTCAGCGAAGCGTATAGTTTGTTCTCAATGCTATAAATCGGTCTGCTACTGCTCCATGCAGTATGAAATATGAGGCCGAAAGACCCATAGTCTGTACCTCATCCCATCAAACGCTGATCGCGCGGGTCATTCCGCAAGCTGACATTACCCTTGAGCGATTCGATCGCTGATCTGATTCAACACGCTGCCTTCTTGGCATCGTTGCTTGACGGGTTTGTCAGGATGGCGCTCGCGATAATGTGAAACAGATGATCGGCCCGCGGGGCGAATGCGGGTTGGCCGGCCGCCCAGCCGAGCGCCGACATCAGGGCGAACAGATCGTCCCCATTCATATCGGTTCGCGCCGTTCCCTCGGCCTGAGCACGTTGCAGTAGTTGCGCGCCCACCGAGTGCACCGTTGCGCATGCCGCGTAAAGTGCGGAGTCCGGGTCGTCGTGGGCGCTCGCCACCAAGTCGACAACGCCGCGATAGCTTTGAACGAATGCCACCACTTCGCGAAACCAGGATACGAGCGCTTCGTCAGGCGGCTTCGACGTTTCGAGTTCGCGCGCCTTCTGCGTCAGTGCGTCCAGATGCGTACACAGCAACGCTTCGAACAACGCTTCTCGCGTCGGGAAATGACGAAGCAACGTGGCCAAGCCGACGTCGGCCCGGCGGGCAATGTCTCGCATGGACGCATCGACACCATGCTCGGTGACGGCCTCCCGCGCGACGGCAAGTAGATGACTGTAATTTTTTCTGGCGTCGGCTCGCATGGTTTGCCTTGACAAACGGATCAGTGATCCATATATTTGGATCAGTGGTCCGCTTATTCGGATCGGTGATCCACAAGATACAGCGCACCTGTCCCAATGGAAACAGAGACGTTGTCCGACACGACGAAAGGTGAACAGTCATGGGAAAGCTTGAAGGCAAAGTTGCAGTCATCACGGGCGGATCGAGCGGCATGGCGCTGGCGAGCGCCAAGCGGTTCGTCGAAGAAGGCGCCTACGTTTTCATCACGGGCCGGAGGCAGGAGGTACTCGACGAAGCCGTCAAGTCGATCGGCCGGAACGTGACCGGCGTGCGCGGCGACGCGTCCAATCTCGACGACCTCGACCGCCTGTTCGATACCGTCAAGCGGGAAAAGGGCAAGATCGACGTCCTGTACGCGAGCGCCGGCATCGGCGAAGCCGTCCCGCTGGGCGAGATTACCGAGCAGCATTTCGATGCGACCTTCGACCTGAATACGCGCGGCACGCTGTTTACGGTGCAGAAGGCGTTGCCGCTGTTCAACGATGGCGGATCGATCTTCATGACCGGGTCGGTTGCTTCGGTGAAAGGCTTTCCCGGTTACGGCGTGTACGCGGCGAGCAAGGCGGCGTTGCGCGCATTCGCACGCACCTGGCTCAACGAACTGAAGGGCAGGAATATCCGGGTGAACGTGCTGAGCGCCGGGCCGATCGCCACACCGATGCAGGACCAGGTTCTCACCGAGGAGGCGAAGCGGATGTTCGAATCCGTGATCCCGCGGGGAACCATGGGTCGCCCCGAGGAAATCGCGACGGTCGCGCTGTTTCTTGCCTCAGACGATTCGAGCTTTGTGAATGGGGTGGAGCTATCTGTCGATGGCGGCTTCTCGGCCATCTGAAATCGCGCCGGATCGCGGGA
>CAJCJD010000207.1 GCA_903970555.1 Vulcanimicrobiota bacterium | reverse complement strand
TGATCTTGCCCCTCTTCCACGGACACCCGGTTAAGCGGTTCAATCCGCCATCCGAGGTGAATGATGAAGCAGAAGGCAAGCGTGAAACAAAGCCGACAGCGTTACAGCGACGAGTTCAAGGAGCAGGGCCTGCGCCGTGCTGAGCAGGAGGGAGTGGCGACGGTCGCCCAAGATTTGAAGTTGCCCGCCAGCCAGCTTTACGCCTGGCGCGCCAAAGCGCAGCAGCGCGGCCAGACCAGCGAGGAGCAGCGACTCCAAAACGCCGAAAACGCACGGCTCAAACGAGAAGTGGTGCGCCTGGAAGAAGAGGTGGCCTTCCTAAAAAAGGCGGCAGCGTACTTCGCGAAGGTGCCCAAGTGAAGTACGCCACCATTCGAGCGCATGAAGGCGCCCACACTGTGCGGTTGATGTGCCAGGTGCTGAGCGTGTCGCCGTCCGGCTATTACGCGTGGCGTGATCGCTCACCCTCGTCGCGGGCGCTCAAACAGGCACAGTTGGACGCTCGTGTGCGCGAGGCCTACGAGGCTGAGAAAGGGCGCGCTGGCTCGCCGCGCGTCGCACGGCGAGTGCGAGGACAAGGCCATCATGCGGGCCGCCATCAAGTGGCTCAGAGCATGCGTCGTCAGCGACTGCGGGCCAAAGCAGCACGTAAATACAAGGCCACGACCCATTCCAACCACAGCTTGCCCGTGGCACCCAACCTGCTACAACAAAACTTCCATACCGATCGCCCCAATCGTGCGTGGGTGAGCGATATAACCTATATCGCCACCGACGAAGGCTGGTTATATCTGGCGGTGGTGTTGGACCTGTATTCGCGTCACGTAATCGGCTGGTCGATGTCTGAACGCATGACCGCCACGTTGGTATGTAACGCGCTAAGCATGGCCATATTCGCTCGCCACCGTCCGCATGATGTCATTGTCCACTCCGACCGCGGCAGCCAGTATTGCTCGCAGGATTACCAGCGCATGCTTAGCGAGCATGGCCTTCGATGCAGCATGAGCAAGAAGGGGGACTGCTACGACAATGCCGCCATGGAAAGCTGGAATCACAGCCTGAAAGTCGAGGCCATTCACGGCGAACGCTTTGCCTCACGCGAACAGGCCAAGGCGCACGTGTTCGAATACATCGAGGTTTACTACAATCGCCAACGGCTCCACTCCACGCTGGGTTATCTCAGCCCATTGGAATTCGAGCTACGACATGTCGCTTAACTGAGTGTCCGTGGATCAGGGGCAAGATCACACCTCGTCGTCAGGAAGACCATCGACAGTCAGATTTTCTCCGAACATTCCGTATTCGCCGAGCGTTCGGCGCAGCACTTGCTCCCAGTATCGGTAGGAAGCGACCTGGTAGACCATGACGGCTCGATGCACGCCACCATGGCCGTGGCGATCTCCCTGGCCATCGCCGTCGAGGTTGATGCGCCGTGCCATCACGCGACCGTTCACCGGGCGCTTCCAGATAGCAGTGCGGACGATCTTGCCGTGCCACTCCACATCTGCTGGAAGGCCAACATTGACAGAAACGACTTGGCTCATGGCTCAGGTCTCTGTGAACACAAAAAGCAGCTGATCAGCACATGCTACGCGTTTCAAATCGTATCGTCGGCATGGCTGGCGAAACAGATCGATCTATAGATACTTTGGTATCCCGCGCCGCATCTGAACGCGCTGTTTCGTATCGAAAACACCGAACCGCGACACTGAGAAGATCCGCCTCAGATCCAGGGCGTACGTTCCATTGATCTTTCCGACCAAGGTTATGCTGACGTAGTCATGACTTCCACCTAGCACGTCATAGGTTGCAATGAATTCGCAACCCTGTCCGAGCAGCTTCTCGCTTCAATACGGCGGATATTTCCGGAAACGTGTAATGCTTCAAGTCGGGATTTTCCCTTCGCTGATCATCCAGCATTGCAGGCAGGCATTTGCCACCTTTGGAGATCGTTGAATTTATCGATTTGACTTCCCAGTCCATGATAGGCCAGGTGGGATTTAGACGAATCCGATTGAGTGCCTGGGCAAAGACACGTCGTTGCAGAGGGGATGCGTCGCCACATGTCAGAGTCAAATAAATCGCTTCTTCTATTTCAGCATTTAGTGGATGCTTTGAAAGTCGATTCTCTTCTGCTTCGAGTTCGCCACGCATATCATCGGCACGATATTGCAGCGGACTGAACAAGGGCAGCAGCACGATCGGTTGGGGGCCGTGTATTTGAGACAAGCGCAGCAAGGTTCGTGCGCATGTGGCGCTCGCAAAGAGAACGTTCAGAACATTGCCGCCTTGGTCGATGGCGTCAAACTGATAGAACTCGCCGACTATGGGTTGACCACAGCAACAGGTTATAGAGCGACCGTGGAGCAATACCGCATGTATCACCGGATACAAGTGGTATTTGTCCAGTATGTGAATCTTGTTTTGGTCGCCACAACCATTTGTGATTGCCATGGCTATTCCCGAATGCTTTGGATCACGAGAAAACCGAAGGTATTGCGATACCGAGTCATCGAGCAAAAGTAAGATTACGCGGATACGTGCTTAGTAGCTGGCTGGAAAATGAACGATAAATTCTGAGCCATTAGGCCGCCGGATTAAGGCATCAAAAGTGTCTCCTACGCGTGCGCCTAAAACAGACGGTGGATTTTCAATGGACCACCCCAAAGCCAGGTGCTGATATTTAGCTGGCGCGTTTTTGCGGACGTTTCCCGGCATAGGCAAGGCCTATCGATCGGATTGAAACAATGAAATTCCAGTGACCGACGGCGCGGATTAGAGTGATTCTCACTCAGATCCAGAAGAGTCGTCTCCGAGTCCTCATGAACGCCAGTGTCGTCAATGGCACCCTTACGGTGACCGACCATGCCATCCTCGACATCCGAAAGGTTCTGGACGGGCGTAAGCATGGGTGGACGTCTCTGCTTAAGGTCGCCGGCCCTGCGGTCATGGTGTCGGTGGCCTATGTCGATCCGGGTAACTTCGCGACGAATATCCAGGCCGGCGCTCGCTACGGCTATGACCTGCTTTGGGTGGCGTTGGCCGCCAGTCTCGTTGCGATGTTGTTCCAGGCTTTATCGGCCAAGGTCGGTATCGTCACCGGTCGCAATCTTGCGGAACTTTGTCGGGAGCACTTTCCGAAGCCCGTTGTATGGTTGATGTGGGGCGTCAGCGAACTCGCTGCGATGGCGACGGATCTTGCCGAGTTTCTGGGCGCAGCCTTAGGGCTATCACTGCTGTTTCATATACCGCTGTTGCCCGCGATGCTCGTGACGGCGCTGGTCACTTGCGGCGTTCTGTTACTGGAAAAACGCGGTTTTCGCCCGATTGAATTGGTTGTCGGCGCGCTGGTTGCAGTGATCGGGCTGTGCTACCTGTCCGAACTTCTCATCGCACGGGTTCCCTGGCCAGCAGTGATGGAAGGGATGGTGGTTTATCGGCTGCCCGATGCGCAGGCAGTCAATATCGCGGTGGGCATCATTGGTGCCACTGTTATGCCGCATGCACTCTTTCTCCATTCGGGGCTTACTCAATCGCGGGTCGTTCCCAGAAGCGACGCTGAGCGCTCCAAGTTGCTTAAGTATTCGAACATTGAAATTGGTGTTGCCTTGACGATCGCAGGGCTCATCAATGTAGCGATGATCGTGATGGCCGCCGATGCGTTTCACAGCGGGCATTCGGGCGTCGCACAAATCGAGGAGGCGTATCACACACTAACGCCAATTTTTGGTGCTGCGGCAGCTGGGTTGTTCCTGACGTCGTTGATTGCGTCAGGCATTTCCAGCTCCGTGGTAGGCACCATGGCAGGCCAAATGATTGCGCAGGGTTTCGTGGGTTTTCGGATTCCGCTTTGGCTGCGCCGCGCGATCACGATGGTCCCCAGCTTGATCATCGTGGCACTGAGCGTCAACGTAACAAAGGCATTGATCGACAGTCAGGTCGTGCTGAGTTTGGCGCTTCCATTTCCTATGATCGCGCTGGTTTGGTTTACCGGCCGAAAAGCTTTCATGGGACAGCATCGCAATAGGGTGCCCGTGCAAGTCTTGGCGATACTGGTTGTGCTTGTTGTGCTGACACTCAACGCCACCTTGGTCGCACAGGCAGTCGGTATCGATATCTATAGTTGAGCTGGTCTAATCGGATTTCTATCTTGCGCACTTAGCTACGTTGGCTAGAAGTTCCGTCGCGGACGTGTTTCAAGATTGGCTGCTAAAGACGATCGGTTACGTCAGCATCAAGCTGTTCGCTTTCGACCAGAGCGAAAAGTGATCAAAGCTTCAAGTGAAGGAATTGGTTAAAGGGGCTGCGTACGTAGTCGGAAAACGCATCGCCTTCTTCAAATCCTCTCCTCCGATAGAGGGCGAGAGCGGGTTCGAATGCCGCGCCACTACCGGTTTCAAGACTTAGCCGCTTCAGTCCCCGCTTTTTCGCCACGCCAATAATGTGCTCAAGAATGGCCGCCGCGCCACCTCGGCGGATATGGTCCGGATGGGTTCGCATGGATTTCAGCTCACCAGTCGAGTCGGTGAATTCTCTGAGAGCACCCACCGATACCACCTGGGAGCCCAGCCAAGCAGTCCAGACAGTCACGTCCGGTACCTGTAAGCCGGATAGATCAAGTGCGAATACGCTGCCGACGGGCGAATTGGCATGCATCTGTCGTAAATGGAAAGCCAGCAGGGATCGCGTTTCTTCGCCGGACAAATCGTCTTCGCGAATGCTGAAGGTAGAGGCGGGATCTGATGGCGGGTCGGAGTGAGCGCGCACGATGAGAGGGGTCCTGTGCTGGAGGTAATGGCTTGCTGAAGGAACATGCTCGTCTAACGAATAGATTGCGTTGAGCGCCATGCCGATGGCAAGTGGCTGACTTTAATAAAAATCTCCGCCTCCAAGCCGAGGCGGCCATGGCCAAATGCTCAGGTTTTGTCGAAATTGGGATCTGATTCCCTGCACCAAGGAGGCTCAGTAGCCACTAGAAAGTGATATCACTTTGATATATAACTATGCCATCCAATGGAGGCTTAGTCATGAACGAGCGCAGTGGGTTTTCAATCGCCGGTATTCCATTCATTGCCTTTTGCTTCTTGCTAGTCGCGTGTGGCATCGGTTTCCTTGCCCATGCAGGTTCGGGCGGCTTACCTCCGTGGATAGCCGTGATCGGCGTGGTGACTTTCGCGCTCGCTGCGTTGCTGGTGAAGGGCTTTTTCCAAGTTGCCCCAAATGAAGGACAAGTGCTGCAGCTGTTCGGGAGATATGCCGGCACTGTGCGCCTGGAAGGGCTGCGCTGGACCAATCCATTCTGCACACGGCGCCGGATTTCCTTGCGGACTCGTAACTTTGAAAGCAGCAAGCTCAAGGTCAATGACAGCGACGGAAACCCCATCGAGATAGCAGCTGTCATTGTTTGGCAGGTCATCGACACGGCTGAGGCGACGTTCTGCGTCGATGACTACGAGAATTTCGTGCAGATTCAAAGCGAATCCGCGTTGCGTCAGATGGCGCA
The DNA here is from genome assembly GCA_903970555.1 of Vulcanimicrobiota bacterium. Lineage (GTDB taxonomy): Bacteria > Pseudomonadota > Gammaproteobacteria > Xanthomonadales > Rhodanobacteraceae > Dyella_B. Next base: position 56,580 of record CAJCJD010000207.1, on the reverse strand, counting down.
GAGTTATCCCTATGACGCTCACGATGATGGCAAACCATCGCTACGTAGCCATGGTGAGGAAATCAACAACCATCTTCGCGATGAAATTCAGGCAAGGCTCGGCAAGGCCGGGGTGCAGATAAACGAGGCGCGCATAAGCCATCTGGCCTATGCACAGGAGATCGCTCAGGCCATGCTGCAACGCCAGCAAGCAGGCGCCATCATCGCTGCACGTCAACGCATTGTTGAAGGTGCCGTGGGGATGGTGGCCATGGCCCTGGAGAAGCTACGCGCGCAGGGTGTCGTTGATCTCGACGAAGAGCGAAAGGCAGCGATGGTCAGCAATCTGCTGGTCGTATTGTGCGGTGAACGCGGCACACAGCCGGTGGTAAATACGGGCACGCTACACAATTGAAGGCGACATGAGCGCTGAAAAAAAAGCTTACCCGCTGCGCATTAGTGCAGGTGTCTTGGACGCCATGCAACGCTGGGCCGACGATGAACTGCGTAGTGTCAATGCACAAATCGAATTTGTGCTGCGGCAAGCGCTTTATAAAAACGGCCGGCTGAAAGCCGCAAAGACAAAACCAATCGTTGATAAAGACAGTGATTGAATTCGTTGCAACCGAAACAACCGGTCATACGTAAGCTTGCCGCAAATACGATCTGTCGCAAGCAGCAGCCATCGGCACCCTACAGTGATTGAAGCAAGGAGGAGCGCTATGTCAGTCGCATTACCCTTGTCATCGACGCGCAGATCGAATCTGAAACTCGCGTTGTTGCTCAGTGCTTTTGCAGTCATCGCGACACTTGCTTTGCAGCCCTATCTGGCTATGACCATGCCGGCTGCTATGTCCAAGTTGCATGTGCCGTTCTTGATCATCGCTATCGTACAGGCTGGTATTCCGTGCTTTTTGCTGGGATGGCTTGGGTTGAGCTTGGGATCTCAGTATGGCTTGGATGCACCATGGCTACGCGCTTTCGTGTATCGAAATCAGCCTGAATCGATCGTTCGTACTCATTGGCGTCTGGCCGTATTTGCTGGAGTGCTGGCAGGTGCGCTGGTAGTTGGGCTGAATTTGTTGGGCCCAAGGATTGGACCGCCGATCGAAGGCATTTCGCCTGCGGGGCAAGCTTGGCGCGGCGCCCTGGCGTCGCTATATGGTGGGACGGCTGAAGAAATATTGATGCGATTGTTTTTGGTGAGCCTGCTTGTGTGGTTGTTTGCGCTATTCAATCGCCGTCAGCCCCGATCCTGGATGTTTATGTTGGCGATCGTCCTGTCTGCGTTGCTATTTGGCTTTGGTCATTTGCCTTACGCTTTCGCAATAGGCGTTAGTCATACGCCCATGTTGATCAGCGAAATCGTATTTCTCAATGCGCTGGTCGGACTTGTAACGGGCACTTTGTTCTGGAAGTACGGATTAGAACACGCCATGTTGGCCCATTTTGGCGCGGACTTGGTACTGCATGTGGCAGCGCCCCTGATGGGGTATTGAGCGCCGGGCCATATGGCTATTTATTGCGCCGTCATTGAGGCTGCTTCCGACTTAAAGCAAGCATGTGAATAAACGGGGTCAGCTGACCCCGTTTTTCCTACGCCCCTCGATCCTTACAGCTGCGAAGTCGTCGTCGCGTTGAATTGTGTGCCCAGGTCTGTCTCCAGATCGCTGATGGCATAGTCCAGCACGCTGAATATCTGTGCTCGGTCCGATGCATTACTCAAATCAAGAGTTGCTGAGCTAGCCACGCCGGCCTGTGTGAGTGCCGTATTGAATGCGGTTTGCGCTTGTGCCGCCGAAATGTAGACCGATGAGCCTGAGCTGTTGACGTAGTCCAGCGTCTGGAACACGTTGGAGAAGACAGTTTCCAGCGAAGCGATGTTGAACGCTACGTGGTTGGTGGGTGTGGAGTAGGTTGTCGCGCTGGTCGTTGGAATCGGGTTGTCGTACAACTGGTCCAAGTAATAGTGAACCTGGTAGGGATATTGTTGATAGGTGTCTTGCACTCCCCACACCGAGCTATAGGAGTTAACCGAAGCTACGGTGGCAGCGGTGGCTGTCGCGCCCAGGGTGCTATAGCTGCTTACCAAACCTCCGTAGTAGCCCTGGTTGTAGGCCACATTCAGCAGCACGTCGAGAAAGTTGTTCGGTAAATTTTTGAAGTTGGCTAGTGCGTTGTTGTACTGCGGCTGCCAAGGTGTTATCCAGCCATCGGGTCCGGTGCCGGTAACGATTAGCGATACGAAATCGTTGTAGTGGAAGTACGCAGTCAGCATCGGGCCGTAGTATTTGTTGTTGAACGATGCGGGCGTGGGTTGGCTGTACTGCGTAGCCGCCGTCGCCATCGTGTAGCCGATGTTTTTCTGGATCGCGACGTAGTTGATCAGCGAATGGCCGGCCGGTGCGTAAGACCCTGCGACCATATCGGTGGCGTAGTTGTTGATCTGATACGGGCCGCCTTGACCGACACCCATCACAGCCGCTTGATCGGGCGATGGATCGATCAAATTGCTGGTGTCGACGTAGTATTCCGTGGCGATATTTTCTTGCAGCAATTGCCCCAGGATCGATCCATACAAGTAGTCTTTGTTGAATTGCATGCCTGGGTAGTATTCCTTCACCAAGTGGCCGTACATGGCGCCGGCGATGACATTGGACATGATGAGATCGGTGTAATTGTCACCGGTCAGAACGATCTGATCTTCAGCCGTGCCTGCACCCAGCAACAGATGGAAGTTGACTGTGCCTGAGGTAGTGCCTGGTGAGGGCGTAGGCGTCGGAGTTGGCGTCGGAGTCGGAGTCGGCGCTGGGGTTGGTGAGCCACCGCACGCACCTTGCGAAGTCCAGGGCTGACCACTTCCGGAGCCACCGTTGTTGCTTGCTGGATCGTTGCCCTGTGTCCACCAGTTGGCCTTGTAATTGATGTCATTCTCACTGGCGACATTGCCCGCCGTATAAATCGCTGTCGAACTCCACGCAGCGGCACACGTAGTTTGTGCTTGCACAATCCCTACGGGTGCAACCGTAAGCATCGTTGTGGATAGCGCTGTCCCCATAGCAGCGCTCAATGAACTCAGCGTAAGGGTTGGCCATATCGTGAATTTATTCGCGCGCATGGGCTGTCTCCGAGTTGAATTGATACGCGATAGGTGAGCCGCAGTCGCCGATTGCACAACCGCGTCCGCCCCTGACCATGTCGGTTCAATCACAACGCATGCTCCTGTGTGCCACTGCACGCGGTCGGTTTGCAAGGTCGTGAAGTGCGGCGAGTATCTGCCGGCAATAACAGGGCTGTACAGTGCGTTTGGCTGCTGTGACCGCGCTATAACGTGATGCGTATCGCAAGATAAAAATGCCATGTATGCATAACGAGCATTCACGTCATGCACACAAATATTTGTGTTGGGTGTGAAGAACCTGGTCGATACATGCATTAGGGATGCATTGCTGTTTTCGTCGTCTGGCATTTGCCGAAAACGTTGGCCGCATTCATGGCGACTGTGCAGTATCTCTATCGCTGTATGACGGTGTCAGCGAATGCTGCTTACGCTAACTATGCTTTGATCGCCATGTTAGCTATGCCCGATTTGTGCGAAGTGCGTAGCAGATCGCTCTAGATACATGTCTTTCATCCAGGGAGTTCACGCCTTGCATACGAGGTAGAGAGTAGATACGCCTGGCTAGCACCGCTCGCACGGCTATACCGCATGCCGTGTTTTTGCGAGGTAAAGCGCCGCATTGCGATGTGCTTCGTGTCGTGGCGCCGCTGGGGATGGCCTTTGTTGTCTGTGAACTTGTGTGCATGGCACAAGTGCGTTGTCGCGTGTTACCGCCCGTAAGCGTTACCGGTACGTTTCTAAAACGCTGGTCTGCGAAAGGAGGCATGGAACATGGCCGACATCAGTGTGCTTATTGTGGTGGATGGGATCTTTCAGCTGGGTCCCCAAGTCGTGTCGGCGGGGCCGCCCGATCTACGCGATGAAACCTTTACGATCTCCAAATATGTTTCGCTTCTTTTGGGCAGCACATCGCCGACCATTTCGGTGGATACGGCGCACCGCAGTGGTGATCCGAACGCGACTATCACTCAGCCGTTCAACTTCGCTACATCGGTGCCGGATCTTTCGGTCTACGACGTCATCGTGATGTTTGGCTATGCGGGTACCAACTACGACGCCGAGAATGGCGGACCGCTGCCGGGGGATCTCGTCTTTATCGGTCCCGATGAAATCACTGCCATGGCTAATTTTATGGATGGCGGTGGCGGCGTGTTGGCGGCAGGGGACCATGAAGGCCTGGGTTCGCTGATGTGCGGGTTATTGCCGCGTGTGCGCACGATGCGCGCATGGTTTTCCCAGGCCGATTCCGATCCCAGGATTCCGGCAGCGGCACCGCGGAATTATCTTGGCGACACCAGCATGCGCGCCGACACGCTGCAACAAGCAGCGGACGGTACCTGGCACTTTGACAATCAGTCTGACGACATACCGCAGCCGTTGGCATTTCCAAATGGCACCACGCATCCGATCTTGCAGGGCGCGCACGGACCGATTAGCCATTTCCCGGACCATATGCACGAAGGGCAGGTGATATCTCCCTACATCTTGAACGATGCGCTCATTCCTGGCGATTCGCGTGCCGAGTACCCGACCGTAGCCGGGTTGCAGACGTTGCCAATTCTTCTGGCGACCGGCCAGACCATTGGTGGCCATACCTCACAAACAGACGGTTCGGCATGTGAACAGAACAACTTTTACAATGAAAAAGTGCCGACGCGCTCGCCAGGGTTCACCATAAATACCCTTAACGCTTATGACGGACAGACAGTGGGTGTAGGGCGTGTGGTGACAGATTCATCCTTCCATCACTACATCGATCTGAATTTGATCGGCGATCCCTGCGCACCGCCCGGCCCCAAGCAATTGGGTTTCACTACCGCGGCAGGCGCGGCCTATTTGGATGATTTCAAGGCGTTCTACATCAATGGCATCAGTTGGTTGGCGCGGCGGCCTAAGACGTGTTCGCTGATGCTCCAGAACAGTACGTTTGGAAAAGACGAGATTGTTTCGATAGGCACGCCGGCGAACTTTCCCTCTGCATTTTGGGTGGTGATGGATGGTTTTTTGCCGTCGGAGTTGTCGATCGATAGCAACGGTAACGTGACAAATGCTGGCAGTGCGCCGCAAATTAGTTTCACGGTGGATGCGCCCGCCAGCGGCAATGCGACTATTGTCGCCGCGCTCAATAATCAGCTAAAGATTCCGGCCTTCTCGGGCGCAGTACTGACCGAAGCACTGCCTCCGCCGCCCAACGCACCGCAGCGCTTTCTGTACCCCTTCACTATTACCTTCACTGGTACAGATGGGTTTGTACTGCCGACAGAGTTGTTGACGCTGAAGGTCACCATCACGGCTAATGGCAAGCCCTATACGGCTTCGGCTCAACTGGAGTTAACGACCTCGGCCAACCCCTACGTCAACCATGTGGATGCGGGTAACGACTACACGCCATGGCTGAGCACCGATTTGCGTGTATTCAGTGTGGATGACGATAAACAGTTTTTCGGGAAGTCGGTCAGCGATTTCTATCCGTCGGGCGCGACGGCGGTGTACCCAGTCTCGGCACAGAATGCATCCAAGGCCGCCACAGCCTATATCGCCTATGTCATTAAGCAGCTGACGCAAAACCAGGGCAGTGCGGGTGGCGACACCTATGAAAACAGTTTGAGTGAGCTGGAGGATGCTTCACAGTCGCTGTTGGAGTATTTGCAGGTGAACCCGCGGAGCAAGAAGGCGGCTTTCAATTTCGCGATCTGTCGCGTGCGCATTCGAGGTACCACGCCGACGGGTCCAAACACCACGCAGGCGACGAATTGTCGTGTGTTCTTCCGTGCGTTTCAGGCCCAGAACACGGTGTCGACGTACAACACCAGCACCACGTACCGCGAAACACCGATTGCGCCCAACTACGGGCGCCGCGTGCCGTTGCTGGGCGTGCAGCTGGATGCGATGGGGCGTAATGAATACATCACCTTGCCGTTTTTCGCTGTCGATCGCGTCAATCTCAATGGTCCTGCGGATCTCACCACGCAGCCTGCCGACGCGCCGAATGTGCAGACTATAGCGCCGCAAACGGGTAAAGAGATCGATACGTTCTACGGTGTTTGGCTAGATATGAATCAGCCTACCGACCTGTTTCCGCAGTACGCCCCACCGGGCGATTTCGATAATCAGAACAATTCGTTCAACACGAGCGGCTACGCCACGCAGTCGATCAACGCCGCGTTCAACCGGGCGCCGCATCAGTGTTTGGTGGCGGAGGTGGCGTTTGATGACGTGCCCATTCCCGCTTCCGCCGATAGCACCACGTCGGACAAACTCGCGCAGCGTAATTTGGCCTATATCGATGGGCCAAATCCGGGCGTGATCGATTCGCGGCGTATGCCTCATCCGTTCCAAATCCAAGCCACGTCACGCATGGCGCAGCATGTCGATGAATTGATGATTACCTGGGGCAATACGCCGGCTGGCAGTACCGCGTCGCTGTATCTGCCGGGGGTGAGCGCTACCGACGTGCTGGCGCTGGCCAATCAGATGTATGGCTACCATCCGCTGACCGTGTTGGATCAGCACACAATCGAAGCGCCCGTTGCGCCGGTGACGTTTGTGCCGATTCCCAAGAGCACTGGCTTGCTGGCGGGTTTGCTGACGATCAATTTGCCGTCGGGCATTGTGCGGGGGGATAGGTATTCGTTGGTGGTGCGGCAGGTGAGCGATGCCTCGGCGGTACCGGCGCAGGACAATAAGGATCGCCAGGCCATCGCGAAGGCTCGGTCATTCTTGCCATTGCTATGGCGTCGGGTCCTGGGTGCATTTCAGATAAATATTCAGATCAGCACCAAGCAACAGTTGCTGGAGCCGGAGGAACGTCGCCTGGCCTTGTTCCGTTGGATCGCCGGAAACGTGTTGCCGTATAGCCGATGGTATCCAGTGATGCAGCGCTACATCGAACAACTGGCTGGTCGCGTGGAGGGCTTCGGTGGTAGTCCGGGCAGCATCGTGCCGTCCCAAAGCGGCAACATTCCTGGGCACCCGATTCATCCACAACCGGGGGACGGTCATGCGCCAACGCCGGGACACGGCAAGATCGAGCGTCGGCACGAGACTACCGGCAAGGTGGTGGGTATCGCGTACGACCACTTCGGCGATTTCGACGGATTCATCGTCGAGACTCGTCACGGTGAGGAACAACATTTTCATAGCCGTGAGCCACATATTCTCGATCTGGTGCACCGGGCGTTCGATGAGCGAATCCGCATCACCGTGGTGCACGATCCGCGTCGGCACAATGCGCCACTGTCGGTGATTCTTCGCGGGCCGCCGCCCTGGGACGTGTGAGTAACGTCCAAACAAAGGGGCGAGTGAATCGCCCCCTTTATCGTGTTCATCGACGCTGGGTGAAAGCTTCGGTAAGTTAGTCGTTGACGATCGTATTCCTGCCGCGCTGCTTGGCCTGATACATCCGCCCATCCGTCAGCTCGATAAATGGCACGAATTCTTCGCCGCACTCCGGGATCGTTGTGCTAAGGCCGATGCTGGCGGTCAGCCATTTACTTGCTTCAGAACCTTTGTGTGGAATGTGTTCGCCAGCAAGCAGATCGCGACAGCGGGAGGCGATCTTGTAGGCTTCGGTTTCGTTGGTGTCGGGCAGGATCACGATGAACTCTTCGCCGCCAAAGCGGGCGACGAAATCGCGTGGGCGGCAGGCGGCCAGAGTGAGTAGCTTGGCGACGCGTTTCAGGCATTGGTCGCCTTCCAGGTGGCCGTAGTGGTCGTTGTATTGCTTGAAGCAGTCGATATCCAGCATCAGCAGGGAGATCGACTGTTTGTTGCGGCAGGCGTTGTCCCATTCGGTTTCAATCACGGCGTCGAAGCGCCGACGATTGGCGACGCCGGTCAGGCCGTCTTTGAAAGAGAGTTCCTCCAGTTCACGACGCGCGGCGGCGAGTTGTTCTTCGGTACGCTTGCGTTCGCTGATGTCGAACATGAAGCCGATCAGCGAATCCACGTCGCCGTTGTCCTTGCGTACCACATGCACGACGTCGCGAATCCACACGTAGTCGCCATTTTTGTTGAGTGCACGATAGTCGGCTTCGTGATCCACGCCAGCCTTGGATTGCGCTACACAGAAATTCACCGCCCAGTCGCGGTCTTCCGGATGCATGCGATCGGCCCAGTCCTGCACGCTTACCCAGCTGGAAGGTTCCCAGCCAAGTAGCTCTTCGATCTGTGGGCCGATATAGGCGAATTGCATCGTGGCCCAATCGATTTTCCAGGGGATAGCCCGGGTCGATTCCAGCAGGGTTTTATAGGTTGCGCTGTCCAGGTCCATCTTGCTTTCGATCGTCGTCATCGTTTTGATTCCGGGCTCGTCAACTTAGTGAAGGGCATGAGCGTAGTGATTCATGGTGTCTAAATGTATTTCATGGCGCCGGCAAAACACTTTGTCCGGTACGCAAAGGTCGCTGGGCTACCCTAAATCCTTACAGCACAAGCAACGGTCGTGCCTGCTTTACTGCTAACTCAAGGGATAGCGCGGAGGTGGAAGGGCCTGTAACTTGCTGGGGGCATATCTGAAGATGTCCGCCGTTGGACGCAGATCCAATAGTGTTGTTGGACGAGGCTGATCGTGCGCTCTACCGTGCAAAAACAATGGCCGAAATCGTTATGAGGTCGCAGTGCATAGGCTGCAGGGCGCGCAGATCGAACTGTCTGACGCAGGAAGTGCAAACGAGGCATTGCCCAACTGATGCATGCCTTTTGGCACTCGTCTATAAATGGCGAGAGCGTTTTGCTTTTATTATGGTGTGATGGACTGTCATCCTTGCAGACTGACAGCCGTTTAGATTGGCGAACTTCCCCATTCGTCCAACACATGGAGTGTTGTTATGTCCAAGATGTCTTGCAATACGTTTGTTTTGTCGTTGCTGGCGATGTCGCTGCTGATCTCCGGCACGACGTACGCTGCGCCGAATCAGGATCCTGCACCAGCGAGCTCCACCGACTATGTGCCGAGCGATGCCGATTTGGCTAAGGCGAATTGCATTATCGGCGAGGAACGCTTCCTGCCGGGCGATTACTACTATTGCCTCGGCGGTCTTACCTACGGCCAGCACAACTATGGCGAGTCCACGCGTTTCTTCACCACGGCGGCGAGCTGGGCCAGCAAGCCGGCGCAGTACGTGCTGGGTGTGATGGCCTTGAACGGCGATCATCAACCGAAGAATCGGGCGCTAGCACTGGCCTGGTTTGCGCTTGCATCCGAGCGTCCTGATTCGCGATTCAAGGCCCCTTACGACGAGGTCTACAAAGCCTCGACCCAGGCCGAACGCAAGGCGGCCGATGCCCTGTTGGCAAAGATGCGCCCTGTCTATGGCGATGCCACCGCCGCTTTACGCGCACAGAATCGCTACCTGGACGGTATGGCCATGCTCAAGCGCCTCAATAACGGTGGCAACCAATACTGCATGGAAGGCATGGCGACCCTGGACCGTCCCAATACCGATACTTCTGCGTGCCAATCGGTACAGCAGGTGGTGCAGTCGGTTGATCACGCGTCGGTGAATGTCTTCGAAGGGTGGGCCGGACATGTCACTGTCGGGCCGTTGGAGCAGGTGACTGCTCCGGCAAAATCATCGAACGGCACCAACTAACTCTGCTCTGACAAAGGCCCCGGATCCCGGGGCCTCTTCACATCCCGGCCTGGAAAGGCGGGATGCATGACTTCCGGCGGTATCTGCTCGTGCCGTGCGCACCGCACTATCTGGCAATTCGTCGCGGCTTCATGGCGCGGTGGCCTCGCTCTCAACAGAGCAGGTAGCCGATGGGGACGAAATCGGCGCTACCAGCCGGTCGACCGGCAAACCGGATCACCACAAGGGAAGAGACCATTATGCGTACTACGCTTTTTTCCGCCATAGCCGTGGCGCTAACAGGCATGGCGATGAGCGGGGCAGTGGCGGCTCAGCCAGCCGCGTCGACTGCCTCGGCCGAGGTTATCGGTACCACGCAGTTGCCGCGCACGGTGCGACCCACGCATTACAGCGTCGCGGTGACGCCGCATGTCGATACGCTGAGCTTTGATGGCAAGGTGACGGTCACGATCAATGTACTCAAGCCCACCGCCAGCATCACACTGAACGCCCTGGAGCTGAAGTTTTCGTCGGCAAGCTTGTCGCCGGTTTCTGGAAGCGCACAATTCGCGGCACCGAAAATAACGGTGGATGCCAATGCGCAAACGGCCACCTTTACCTTCGCCAAGCCGGTTCCCGTTGGTAGCTACAACCTGACCATGGATTACACCGGCAAGATCGATACACAGGCCAACGGCCTGTTCGTGATCAACTACGACACGAAGGAAGGTCACAAGCACGCGCTGTATACGCAGTTCGAGAACTCCGACGCGCGGCGCTTCATTCCGTCTTGGGACGAGCCTGCCTATAAGGCAACGTTCGATCTAACTGCAACGGTGCCTGCGGGCCAAATGGCGGTAAGCAACATGCCAGCGGCTCAGAAGACGGATCTGGGCAATGGACTCACGCGCGTGACGTTCCAGCAGTCGCCGAAGATGTCCACGTATCTATTGTTCTTCGGCGCGGGCGAGTTCGACCGCGCAACCACCAGCTCCGACGGTACCGAAATCGGTGTAGTTACCCAGAAGGGCGTGTCATCGCAGGCGGGTTTTGCGCTGGACTCGGCTAAGGCGGTGTTGCACGAGTACAACGACTACTTTGGTACGCCGTATCCGCTGCCCAAGCTGGATAACGTGGCTGCACCAGGCAGCAGCCAGTTCTTCAGTGCGATGGAAAACTGGGGCGCGATTTTCACGTTCGAATATTCCATGCTGCTGGATCCGTCGATTTCCACGCAGGCGGATAAGGAAGAAGTGTTTGGTACTGAAGCGCACGAGATGGCGCACCAATGGTTCGGTGACCTGGTCACCATGCGCTGGTGGGATGATCTGTGGCTCAACGAAGGCTTCGCTTCGTGGATGGCTACGCGCACCACCGAAAAGCTTCACCCGGAATGGAACGTCGGGTTGGATACGGTAGGTATCCGTGAATCGGCGATGGGTCTGGATTCGGTAACGACATCGCACCCGGTCGTGCAGCATGTGGAAACCGTGGAGCAAGCCAATCAGGCGTTCGATGCCATTACCTATTCCAAGGGCGAAGCGGTCATCCGCATGCTCGAAAACTACGTCGGCGCCGATACATGGCGTGACGGCGTGCGTCGCTATATCAAGGATCATGCTTACAGCAACACCGTGACCGACGATCTGTGGCGCGCGATGGAAACAGTCACCGACAAGCCCGTCACCACAATCGCCCACGACTTCACCTTGCAGCCCGGTGTTCCGTTGATCCGCGTCACCTCGGCCACGTGCCAGAACGGCAGCACGACACTCGCACTGACGCAGGGCGAGTTCACGAAGGATCGTCCCGGCAAGACGCCATTGAAGTGGCATGTCCCCGTTATCGCTCAATCGCTAGGTGGCGCACCGGCACGCACCGTGGTGGATGGGCATGCCTCGCTGGTTGTGCCGGGCTGCGGCGCCGTAGTGGTGAACGCGGGACAGACCGGCTATTACCGCACCTTGTACGCACCGGCGACCTTTGCCGTCATCAGCACGAATTACGCAAAGCTAGCGCCGATCGATCAGTTGGGTTTGATGGACGACAGCCTGGCGCTCGGCTTTGCAGGCTTGCAGCCAGCCTCGGAAACGTTGGACCTGGTCAAAGCCACGCCCAGTGACGCCAACCCGGTAGTGTGGGGTGCCGTGGCTAACGTGCTGGTCAGCTTCGATAACTATTATCGAGGCGATAGCGCGCGGCAGGCACCGTTCCGTCGCTTCGCCATTTCCCGGCTTGAGCCGACATTCGAACAGGTAGGTTGGGCGGCCAAGCCAGGCGAGGCCGCACCGGTCGCCATTTTGCGCGAGCAGTTAATCAGCGTATTGGGCTCTTTGGGCGATCAGCATGTGATCGACGAAGCTCGCCGTCGTTACGCAGCGCGCGAGACTGATCCAACGGCGATGCCGCCGGAACTGCGCAGAACCATCACGGCCATCGTAGCGCAGCACGCGGATGCCGCGACCTGGGATCAATTGCACACTGCAGCGAAGACGGAAAAGACGCCACTCATCAAGGATCAGCTGTACACGTTGCTATCCACCGTCGAGGATGAATCCTTGGCCAAGCGTGCACTGGATCTGGCATTGACCGACGAACCGGGCGCCACCAACAGCGCCAATATGATCAGTGCGGTGTCCTTCCATCATCCGGATCTCGCCTTCGATTTCGCCACAGCGCATCGCGAGCAGATCGATAAACTGGTTGACCCGACCTCTCGCAGCCGTTATTACCCTTTCCTTGCCTATTCGTCGCTGGATACGGCGATGGTTGGCAAGCTGCAGGCGTTCGAGCAGGCGCACATCGCTGCTACCTCGCGGCACGATGCGAACACCGTCATTGCGAACGTTCAATACCGTATCGGTGTACGCAAAAATCGTTTGCCTGAGATCGATGCTTGGTTGAAGAAGAACGACTGATTGTCGTAACAAAAAAAGGCCCCGCATTTGCGGGGCCTTTTTTATTGCTAGTTACTCTCCACGCCGATGCCTTACACCTCGGCTTCTTCCTTGTACGCATCGATCGGAATGCACGCGCACATCACGTTCTTGTCGCCGTAGACGTTGTCCACACGCGCAACCGGCGACCAATACTTCTGCAGCCTTAGGCTTGGCAGCGGGAAGGCGGCGAGTTCGCGCGGGTAGGCGTGGGTCCACTCGGAGCCGGTCACCATGGTGGCGGTGTGCGGGGCGTTCTTGAGCGGGTTGTCTTCGCGATCCAGGCTGCCGTCCTCGATAGCGCGGATTTCGTCGCGGATCTGGATCATCGCGTCGATGAAGCGATCCAGCTCGTGCATCGATTCGCTTTCGGTCGGTTCGACCATCAGCGTGCCGGCGACTGGGAAGCTGAGCGTCGGTGCGTGGAAGCCGAAGTCGATAAGGCGCTTGGCCACGTCTTCGGCGCTGATGCCGGTGCTGTCCTTGAGCGGACGCAGGTCGAGGATGCACTCATGCGCCACCAGGCCGTTACGGCCGGTGTAGAGCGTTTCGTAATGCGGCGCGAGGCGCTTGGCGATGTAATTGGCGTTGAGCAACGCAACCTGGGTCGCTTTGCGTAGACCTTCTTGACCCATCAGCGTGATGTACATCCACGAGATCGGCAGGATGCTGGCGCTGCCGAAGCTGGCTGCGCTGACCATGCCGACGTTGCCTTCACCACCGAGCGTGCGCGGCAGGAACGGCGCAAGGTGTGACTTCACCGCGCAAGGGCCAACGCCGGGGCCGCCGCCGCCGTGCGGAATGCAGAAGGTCTTGTGCAGGTTGAGGTGCGAGACGTCCGAACCCCACTTGCCGGGCTTGGCGACGCCGACGAGCGCATTCATGTTGGCGCCATCGGTGTACACCTGGCCACCGTGCTGATGCACGATTTCGCAGATGCACACCACGTCTTCCTCAAACACGCCGTGCGTGGAGGGGTAGGTGATCATCAGCGCGGCGAGGCGATCGGCGTATTTTTCCGCCTTAGCGCGGATATCGTCGATATCGACGTTGCCATTGCTATCGCACTTGGTCACGACCACGGTCATGCCGCACATCTGCGCGGAGGCCGGGTTGGTGCCGTGTGCGGATTCGGGAATCAGGCAGATGTCGCGATGGTCTTCGTTGCGCGAACGGTGATAGGCGCGAATCGCCAGCAGGCCGGCGTATTCGCCTTGCGCGCCGGAGTTCGGCTGCAGGCTCACTGCGTCGTAGCCGGTGCATTCCACCAACATGGCTTCGAGTTCTTCGATCAGTTGCTTGTAGCCTTGCGTCTGATCGATGGGTGCCAGCGGATGGATGGCGCCGAATTCCGGCCATGTCACCGGAATCATTTCGGCAGTGGCGTTGAGCTTCATGGTGCAGCTGCCCAGCGGGATCATGGTGCGATCCATCGCCAGATCCTTGTCGGCTAGCGAGCGCATGTAGCGCAGCAGCTCGTGTTCGCTGTGGTGCGTGTTGAACACCGGATGTTGCAGGAAAGGAGTCTTGCGCAACAAAGCAGCTGGCAATGCATCGGGTGTGGCGGCGTCGAGTTCGTCGATGTCGCTAAGGTCGGCACTGAACAAGTTGGCAAGTGCGAGCACGTCGGCGCGCGTGGTGGTTTCGTCGAGGCTGATACCCACGCTCTGGCCATGGATATGGCGCAGGTTGATGCCGAGGCTCTCAGCCTTCTCATGAATCGCATCAGCGTCGACGTTGGTGACCAGCAAGGTGTCGAAGAAATCATGGCCTACTTCCATGCCTGCGCTACGCAATGCGGCGGCGAGGATGGCCGCGAGGCGATGTGTGCGATGTGCGATGCGCGACAGGCCTTCCGGGCCGTGGTACACGGCATACATGCTGGCCATCACGGCGAGCAGCACCTGTGCCGTACAGATGTTGGACGTCGCTTTCTCGCGGCGGATATGTTGCTCGCGCGTTTGCAAGGTGAGGCGATAGGCGGACTTGCCTTCCGCATCCACCGACACGCCGATCAGACGGCCCGGCATCGAACGCTTGTACGCATCACGGCAAGCGAGATAGGCGGCATGCGGACCGCCGAAACCGAACGGCACGCCGAAACGCTGGCTGTTGCCGATCACGATGTCCGCGCCCCACGAGCCTGGCGACGCGATGAGCGTCAGCGCGAGCAGATCCGTAGCGACAGCGACGATGCCGCCGCGCGCATGCACCGCATCGGCCACTGCGTGGTAATCATGAATCTGGCCGAAGGTATTTGGGTACTGCAGCAACACGCCGAAGCTGTCGACCTTGATGGCGTCAGCCGCATCGCCCACATGCAGTTCGATGCCGATGCCGTCAGCGCGCGTATGCAGCACTTCCAGCGTTTGCGGATGCACGTCGTTGGCGACGAAGAACACGTTGGACTTGGATTTGGCCGAACGCTTGGCCAGCGTCATCGCTTCGCCCGCGGCGGTGGCTTCGTCCAGCAGCGAGGCGTTGGAGATATCCATGCCCGTGAGGTCGGCCACCATGGTCTGGAAGTTGATCAGCGCTTCCATTCGGCCTTGCGAAATCTCCGCCTGGTACGGCGTATAGGCCGTGTACCACGCGGGATTTTCCAGAATATTGCGCAGGATGACGTTCGGTGTGAGCGTGCCGTAGTAACCCTGGCCGATGAAATTCTTGAACACCTTGTTCTTGCGCGCGATAACACGGATCTTCGCCAGCGCTTCTTCCTCGGTGACGCTTTCCGGCAGCGCCAGCGGCTGCTTGGATTTGATCTGGCCCGGCACGATCGCGTCGGTCATCGCTTCGAGCGAGCCGTGACCGATCACATGCAGCATCTGCGCGATCTCGGCATCGTTCGGGCCGATGTGGCGCTCGATAAAGGCGTGGTGGTGCTCGAGTTCGCGTAGCGAAGGGGCTTTTTTCTGACTCATGGCATGGGGCGTCCGAAGAACGCGTGCAGGCCGCACGCGGGGCGCCCCTCTGTCCTTTTGCCTGAGAGTTTGGAAGCGATGGTTTCGCTTCGTGCACCTTCGGCGCCGGATCTAACCGGTCTCTCCAGAGTCTTGGTTCACGGCGGTATGGAGCCTGAGCGATTACGGGCGTTGCGCCTTCGGCAGCGGGTGTTTGCCCGCTTCTCCCACCATGAACATCAAGAGGTCAATTATACCCTGAGCAAGGGCTTTCGCACTGCCGTTTTTACGGCGGCAGGAGTAGCCTCGGGCTCCCGGGAACCGCCCATCGTCATTCAGGTCCATGCCCGGGTGACGGACAAAACGCATGAATAAACCGCCTTTTCGCATCGAGCAGCTCGATCATCTGGTTCTGCGCGTCTACGACGTTCCCACCATGCTGGTTTTCTATTGCGACGTGCTGGGTTGCACACTGGAACGCCGGCAAGACGACATCGGCCTGGTGCAACTTCGTGCCGGTGCTTCGCTTATCGATCTGGTTAGTCTGGGCGGTAAGTTGGGCCGCCATGGCGGTGCGGGCCCTGGTACCGAAGGGCACAACATGGACCATCTATGCCTGAGCGTAGAGGGCTACGACGAGGCCGCCATCGTGGCGCACCTCAAAGCGCACGGCGTGCATATCGGCGAAATCGGTAGCCGCTACGGTGCCAAGGGCGAGGGGCCATCGATTTATCTCTTTGATCCACAAGGCAACATGGTGGAGTTGAAAGGGCCGCCAACGCATTGAGCCTTTCTGCCCATAGCAATGGGTACGCGATGACTCAAAAGCCTGTTTGAAAAAATCATGTGTCAGAGGTCATGGATTTAACGTTTGCCGCCATGTAATCGTTATAATGGGTGTTCCCCAGGGCGCTGATGTGTCGTTCGCCGAGTTGGCGACCCCGACATATCAACGTGTGCAGTCCCACGAACGATTCCCCCTCGGCATTCGTGTTGGACTTCACGGCAGCTAATTGATCCATACGCGGATTCCGTGCGCACCGTTGCGTGCGCGTCAGGTCGATCCGGGCTGTCCTGAGTGTGGACATGGAGATGGTGGACCTAAGCCGGCCCAACCGGTGGTCCGACGACGGCGAAGGTATTCGCGACGTTGCCCCGCAACGTGCGTGGAGCGGTGTGCTCCATGCGCGCAGGGTGCGTGCGGCCATGGAGGCTAAAACTGGCATCACCGCGCTGCCGAGGCGCTCTCTGCCATGGAACTCGAAGGCGATTCTTCAACGCGTTGCGAACGGCAATGGACATTGTCGCGCACGCTTGTAGTTTGAGGGTGTCGGTGTGTGTGAATCAGAAGCTTGTTTCGATGATGGCGATGCCATAAATGCCGCGGCCGCATCCGACCGCGAAGTGGGCGCGCTACTCAACAATCTGCCGTCTGCGCACGGCGACCTTGCCACGCAGCCCATTGTCGGCGCCGCGGGCCTGGTCGGCCGTTTGCGCGCGTGGAAGCGCCGCTTCAATGACCCTGCAAAAAGGGCGCGGCGTGCTGCGCGCGTGATACGGCATATTCGTTTCGTTTACTTCGCCCATGCCGACGACGACAGTCTGTTCGGCGAATACCATCACGAACTGGTTACCGCCGAAGTGCTGCTCGATCGCGTGCTTGCCGCGCGTGCCTCGGGCATGAAAGCCGTCCACACCGGTTTGCAGGGTGATGCGGAAGAACGGCTGTTTACGCGCCCGCAGCGCGGCAGCTTTCAGCAAGTCACTCCGGAATACATTCGCTGGTATGGACGCGATGGCATCCGACGCGACATCCCAATGGTGCGCGAAGAACTGGCCATCGAACTGATGGGTGAGTTCGCGTATAGCTACAGCGACGCTCTTGACGTTGCGACGAACAATTCCGGCGCATTGGCCCGCAATGACCAGACATGGCTGCTGACTCGCGCGAAGGCGCCGATTTCATGCCGCCCGCTGCACGCAACCGAATTCCGGCAGCTGGCGAAGGCCATTGAGGCTGCGTACAACGTTCCTGATGGTGATACGAAGGTTGCGCACGCCAACGTCGAGATCGCGCGCCGTGCAGCAGCGACGCTCGGTGCGGTGATGGACGAGTACGTCCAGACACCGTTCACTACGCCGGAACTTGCACAGGCTTTTGCCGATTTCCATAGCGCCCATCTGCAACGCGTCGCCGACGCATCCCGGCTTGCGGGTGTGTTGCCGATCCCGGTCAATGGCGTGATGGGTTGGTTTACCGCCAAGCGCGCGCGTATCTACGCAGAAGTGCAGGCACGCCTGGCGTCGCGCTGATCCACGCCAGGCACTTCTATTGCGCTGCAAGAATCCACTGCAGTCGAATCCCATGCTTGGTTAGTCCAAAAAGCGCTTTCAGGCGCGAGCTTGCTGCGCCCATGCGCGCGTTCTTAAATCTGTCATGTTGCGTAGCGGTATATCTGCGACGCACGTCGTAAGCGTTTGCTCCCTCGCTTAAGCTAAAGTCACGCATGTCGCCCATGCGATGCAACGCATCAGTTGTTCCGACCTGCAAACGGAGACAAACATGACTGTAGTGCCTGAGGCTGTAACGGCGTCCAGGGGAAAGGCGCCGGGTTTGTTGGCAAGGGAGCGCACTATCGCAGGGTCTCGCTTCAATCGCTGGCTAGTACCGCCGGCCGCTTTAGCCATCCATTTGTGTATTGGTATGGCTTACGGGTTTTCGGTGTTCTGGTTGCCAATGAGCAAGCTGGTGCCTGGCGCACCCAGCTGCCAAAGCCTGGGTTTCTTTACTCAATTGTTTGCCGCGTCCTGTAATTGGACGGTGCCGGCTGTCACGCATATTTTTGAAACCTTCATCGCCATGCTGGGTATTTCGGCGGCAATCTGGGGTGGTTGGCTCGAACGTGCCGGGCCACGTAAGGCTGGTTTCATTGCCGCATTGTGTTGGGGTGGCGGATTGGTGATCGGCGGCATAGGCGTATCGATGCACCAGCTATGGCTCACCTTTCTCGGTTGCGGCGTAATTGGCGGAGTGGGGCAGGGTCTTGGCTACATCACACCGGTTTCCACCCTAATTAAATGGTTTCCAGACCGGCGCGGTCTGGCAACCGGCTTCGCGATCATGGGGTATGGCGGTGGCGCGATGATCGGTGCGCCGATTGCGGTGGCGCTTATGGGCCGTTTCGCGCAAGGCGACGTGCCAGGGGTGGCGAGTACATTGATCACAATGGGCATCCTTTACTTCGTCGCGATGTCGGCCGGTGCATTCGGTTTCCGAGTGCCGCCGAATGGCTGGAAGCCGCTCGGCTGGACGGGGCCTGCTACATCGTCGAACAAGCTGATCACACAGCATCATGTGCATCTGAATCGCGCTTGGAAGACGCCGCAGTTCTGGTTGATCTGGATCGTGTTGTGCATGAATGTGACGGCAGGCATCGGTGTGATCTCGATGGCCAGCCCCATGTTCCAGGATGTGTTCGGTAGCCGTCTGCTTGGTGTGGATACGGCTGTCACACTGACGACCGCGCAAAAAGCCGCGATCGCCGCAGCGGCAGCAGGTCTGGTCGGATTGATCAGCCTGTTCAATAGCCTGGGTCGCATTTTTTGGGCATCTACATCCGACTTCATCGGTCGCAAGCCCACTTACGTGGTGTTTTTCCTGCTTGGTATCGCGCTGTATTGCAGCTTGCCGACGCTGGGACACATGGGCCTTGCCGCGATGTTCGTGACTGCGGTCTGCGTGATCTTGTCGATGTACGGCGGCGGCTTCGCAACGGTGCCTGCTTACCTGGCGGACATTTTTGGTACACAAATGGTTGGCGCCATCCACGGACGTCTGCTGACGGCATGGTCGGTCGCTGGCGTAGTAGGGCCGTTTTTGATCGCCGCCGTGCGTCAGGCGCAGCTTGACGCGGGTGTCGCCAAGAGCCTGATTTATGACCGCACGTTGTACATTTTGGCCGGCTTGCTGTTCATCGGGTTTATCGCCAACTTGCTGGTCAAGCCGGTAAAGGAAGCGCACCATATGACACCTGAGGAACTCGCGCACGAACGCTCTTTGCAGCACGAGGTGCCTCTTGTCACGGCAAGCGCCGCAGACGCCGCGCGTGGAAGCCTTGGTGCGATCGGCGCCGTTGCCTGGGCGCTGGTAGGCATTCCGTTCCTGATCGGCGTGTGGATAGCCGTTAGCAAAGCGGCCGCATTGTTCTGAGGTCGATAGCATGAAATCTGTCAAGAACGTTACGTCGTTACCGCCCATCGACGAGAAGATCCGCGATGCGGTACTCGACGTGACTGCCCGGTTGAAGGACCAACCGGGCGCGTTGTTGCCGATTCTGCATGGCATCCAATCCGCCTTGGGCTATGTACCGGAAGAAGCGATACCGTTGCTCGCACGCGAAATGAATCTTTCGCGCGCCGATGTGCATGGTGTCGTCACGTTCTATCACTTCTTTCGCACGCATCCGGCCGGCAGGCGCGTCATCTATCTGTGCCGCGCAGAATCCTGCCAATCGATGGGTGCAGTGAAACTTGAGCAACACATCAAGCACAGGCTGGGTGTGGATTTCCACGAAACCACAACCGATGGCGCATGGACGCTGGAGCCCGTCTACTGTTTGGGCAATTGCGCATGTTCGCCGGCGATGATGGTTGACGATGAGTTGAAAGGTCGTGTTACACCCGAGAGTTTTGACGCGTGGCTGCACTCGGAGGCGACATGAGCATCACGGTTTATGTGCCGCGCGATGCCGGCGCGTTGTCGTTGGGCGCGGAAGACGTGGCTAAAGTCATTGAGGCAGAAGCGCAGACGCGCAACCTCGATGTTCGCATCGTGCGCAACGGTTCGCGTGGCTTGTATTGGCTGGAGCCGATGGTGGAAGTGGAAACTGCCAGCGGGCGTATTGCGTACGGCCCTGTGCAGGCGACCGATGTCGCCGCTCTATTCGATGCCGACTTCCTGCATGGTGGTGAGGATGTTCTCGCGCTGGGACTCACTGAAGAGATTCCCTGGCTGAAAAGCCAGCAACGCCTCACCTTTGCGCGCGTGGGTGTCGTGGACCCTCGCAGCCTCGACGATTACCGCGCGCACGGTGGGTACAGGGGCCTCGCTGCAGCTTTGAAGATGGAACCGTCAGCCATCGTGCAAGCAGTGATTGACTCTGGTCTGCGTGGCCGTGGCGGCGCGGCTTTTCCGGCTGGCATCAAGTGGAAGACATGCCTCGATGCCGGTGCCGACCAGAAATACATCGTATGTAATGCGGACGAAGGCGATTCGGGCACCTTCTCCGATCGCATGATCATGGAAGGGGACCCCTTTGTGCTGATCGAAGGGATGACCATTGCCGGACTCGCCGTCGGTGCAACGCAGGGCTATATCTATCTGCGCATCGAATACCCGCATGCGCAACGTGCGCTTGAAGCGGCGATCGACGCTGCCAAAGCGGGTGGATTTCTAGGCGATAACCTTTGCGACAGCGGCAAGACCTTCCATCTGGAAGTGCGCATGGCCGCTGGCGCGTACATTTGCGGTGAGGAAACCTCGCTGCTGGAAAGCCTGGAAGGCAAGCGCGGACAAGTGCGCTTCAAGCCTCCGCTACCGGCCATCCAGGGTTTGTTCGGCAAGCCCACCGTCATCAACAACGTGATCACGCTAGCAACGGTTCCGATCATTCTGGATCGTGGCGCGACGTTTTATCGGGATTTCGGCACGGGTCGGTCGCGCGGCACGTTGCCGTTGCAGCTGGCCGGCAACATCAAGCGCCCAGGGTTGGTGGAGCGTGCCTTCGGCCTTACCCTGCGCGAATTGATCGAAGATTACGGCGGGGGCACCGCCAGTGGCCGTCCCGTACGTGCGATACAGGTGGGCGGTCCCTTGGGTGCGTATATTGCCGTATCCCGACTGGATACGCCGATCGACTACGAAGCCTTCGCCGCGATCAACGGCATGGTGGGCCACGGTGGCGTGGTGGTATTCGACGATACCGTCGACATGGCTGCACAAGCACGCTTCGCGATGGAGTTCTGCGCAATCGAATCCTGCGGCAAATGCACGCCGTGCCGTATCGGTTCCACACGTGGCGTAGAGGTGATCGATCGCATCGTCGCGGGCAGTGTTGCCGAACGCGAGCGCAACGAAGTGCTGTTGCGCGATCTATGTCAAACCATGGTGGCAGGTTCGCTTTGCGCATTAGGGGGCATGGCACCGTTTCCGGTGCTGAGCGCGCTCGATCATTTTTCGGAAGATTTCACAGGTACGGCGCAAAAGGCCGTGTCCTGAGGAGGTAAGGCATCATGCTGTCCATTGTCGAGATCGATCGCGGTACACCCGGCGTAAAGTCCGATACGTTGGTGACGTTGGACATCGATGGCCGCAGCATCAGCGTCCCGGAAGGCACGTCAGTCATGCGCGCCGCTTCGCAGGCCGGCATCAGCATTCCGAAGCTGTGTGCCACCGACATGCTTGAGGCCTTTGGTTCCTGCCGTCTCTGCCTGGTTGAAATTGAAGGACGCAAAGGCTATCCCGCTTCCTGCACCACACCGGTGGCCGCCGGTATGAAGGTCAGCACACAGACGCCGAAACTGGCCGACATCCGTCGCGGCGTGATGGAGCTGTATATCTCCGATCATCCGCTGGATTGTCTCACCTGTCCCGCGAACGGCCACTGTGAACTGCAAGATATGGCAGGTGTGGTGGGATTGCGCGAAGTGCGCTACGGCTACGATGGCGAAAATCATGTTTTTGCGAAGACGAAGCAGGGCGAAACCAATCCGCATTTCGTCGCCAAGGATGAGTCCAACCCATACTTCACCTTCGACCCGTCCAAGTGCATCGTCTGCTCACGCTGCGTACGCGCCTGCGATGAAGTGCAGGGCACATTTGCATTGACCATTCAGGGGCGAGGTTTCGAATCGAAAGTGGCCGCCAGCCAGGACAGCCGCTTCCTCGATTCGGAGTGCGTGTCGTGCGGTGCCTGCGTGCAAGCGTGCCCCACCGCAACCTTGTCGGAAAAGTCGCTGATCGATCGGGGGCAAGCCGAACACAGTGTGATCACGACATGCGCCTACTGCGGTGTCGGCTGCAGTTTCCGCGCCGAAATGAAGGGTGAGGAAATCGTGCGCATGGTGCCAAACAAGGATGGTCACGCAAACCACGGCCATTCGTGTGTGAAGGGTCGCTTCGCCATCGGTTACGCCACGCATCCGGATCGCATCAACACGCCGATGATCCGGCACAAGATCAGCGACCCGTGGCGCATTGTCAGCTGGGAAGAGGCTGTTGCGCACGTCGCCAGCGAGTTCAAGCGGTTGCAGGCCAGCTATGGGAAATTCTCAGTGGGCGGCATCACCTCGTCGCGCTGCACGAATGAAGAAACCTATCTGGTGCAGAAGCTGGTCCGTGCAGGCTTTGGCAACAACAACGTGGATACCTGTGCACGCGTCTGTCATTCGCCCACAGGCTATGGCCTGAAGGCGACCATGGGTGAATCCGCCGGTACGCAGGATTTCGATTCCATCGAGCAGACTGACGTGGTGTTGGTGATCGGCGCCAATCCCACTGATGCGCATCCGGTATTCGGCTCGCAGATGAAGCAACGGCTGCGTGCTGGTGCAAAGCTGATTGTGGTCGACCCACGTCGCATCGATCTGGTTCGCACGCCGCATATCAAGGCCGATTACCACCTCAAGCTCAGGCCGGGCACCAATGTCGCTTTGCTCGACACGCTTGCTCACGTCATCGTGACTGAAGGCCTAGTCGATGAAGCGTTTGTTGCCGCGCGGTGCGAGCAGGCTGCTTTCGAGAAATGGCGCGCGTTTGTCGCACAGGAAAAGTACAGTCCCGAAGCGATGGAGGTTGAAACGGGCGTGCCTGCCGCACTGGTACGTGGCGCGGCACGGCTGTACGCCACCGGCGGTAACGGAGCGATCTATTACGGCCTTGGCGTCACTGAACACTCGCAGGGTTCCACAGCGGTGATGGGCATCGCCAACCTTGCCATGGCCACCGGCAATATCGGTCGCAAAGGCGTTGGCGTAAATCCGTTGCGCGGTCAGAACAACGTGCAAGGTTCATGCGATATGGGGTCCTTTCCGCATGAATTTCCGGGCTATCGCCACGTTAGTGACGCAGTCGTGCGCGCCTCGTTCGAGTCGGCATGGGGCGTACATCTACACGACGAGCCGGGCCTGCGTATTCCAAACATGTTCGAAGCCGCCGTCGATGGAACCTTCAAGGGCCTATATATCGAAGGTGAAGATATCGCCCAATCCGATCCGAACACCCAGCACGTCACTGCCGCGCTAGAGGCGATGGAATGCGTGGTGGTACAGGATTTGTTCCTCAACGAAACGGCCAAGTACGCGCATGTGTTCCTGCCCGGTTGTTCGTTCCTGGAAAAGGATGGCACCTTCACCAACGCCGAGCGCCGCATCTCTCGCGTGTGCAAGGTAATGGAACCGAAAGGCCGCTATGCCGACTGGGAAGTAACGCAATTGCTGGCGAATGCGATGGGTTATCCGATGCATTATTCGCATCCGTCCGAGATCATGGACGAGATCGCTCGGCTGACACCCACCTTCCACGGTGTGAGCTTCGACAAGATCGAACAACTCGGCTCAATCCAATGGCCTTGCAATGAGCAGCATCCCGACGGCACGCCGGTGATGCATGTCGATGAATTCGTGCGCGGCAAGGGTCGCTTCATGCTGACCGAATATGTGCCCACGTCGGAAAAGGTCAACGCCAAACATCCATTGATTCTGACCACTGGGCGCATCTTGAGTCAGTACAACGTCGGCGCGCAGACACGCCGTACCGCTAACGTGATGTGGCATGACGAAGATCGCCTGGAGATCCACCCGCACGATGCGGAGGAGCGGGGCATCAACGAGGACGACTGGGTCGGCATAGAAAGTCGCGCCGGCCAGACCGTGCTGCGCGCCCGAATCTCCGAGCGCATGCAGCCTGGGGTGGTATACACCACCTTCCACTTTCCAGGTTCGGGCGCTAACGTCATCACCACCGAAAATTCGGACTGGGCAACGAATTGCCCTGAATACAAAGTCACAGCCGTGCAGGTCACGCGCGTCAGCCAGCCGTCGGAGTGGCAGAAGCGCTATCAGGCATTCTCCAACGAACAGCAATCCCTGCTGGAGCAGTCCCTGGATGCTACCGAAACGCCCTGATACATCGATCGGTCATGGATATGTGACGCGTCGCGTGGATCGCTATCGCCATGGCGAACACGAGCAATTGAACGACGCGATCACCGAGGAGGTGCCGGTAGCGATGATCTACAACGACGTGCCTTTCGCCGTCATGATGGTCACGCCGCTGGATCTGGAAGACTTTGCGTTGGGCTTCTCGCTGAGCGAGGGATTGATCGGGACTCCCGAAGAATTGCAGTCCGTCGAGGTGAATCCACGCTTGGAAGGCGTTGAGCTGGCGATGCGTGTCGCGTCGACGACGGTGGAAAATCGCGCCGGTAAGGGTGGCGAGCGCTTGCTTCCTGGTCGCAGCGGTTGTGGATTGTGTGGTGCGCGCATGCTTGAGGATGCGGTGCGTCATCCATCCCCAGTAGGGCAGGGTCCGAAAATCGAAGCGGCATCACTAGAGCGCGCACTTGATTCGCTTCGCGCCTCGCAGCCCGTCAACACAGCAACCGGTTCGGTGCATGCGGCAGCGTGGGTTGGTATCGACGGCGCGATCGCCATCGTTCGCGAAGATGTAGGACGACACAATGCCCTGGACAAGTTGATCGGCGCGATGGTCAAGGCTGACGTTGATCCGCAGAAAGGTTTTTTAGTGGTGACAAGTCGCGCAAGCTACGAAATGGTGACGAAGGCGGCCAGTGCGGGCATCACGCTTATGGCTGCGATTTCTGCGCCGACCGCGTTGGCGATTCATCTCGCCGAAAACACGGGCCTCACTCTGGTGGGATTCGCGCGTCCAGGCAGTTACGTCATCTACACTCATCCACAGCGGTTGCTGCACGCCGCCGGAGCCAGTGCGTGAACATCGAACGCCTTGTGACCATGGTTAACGATATCAGTCACTACTTCGCGGCGGATTCGGATCACGCGGCGGGTGCGGCGTCGATTGCCGATCACCTCAAGAAATTCTGGGAGCCGGGGATGCGTAAGAAGATCGTGGCGCACCTCGCGGCAGGAGGCGAGGGGTTGGAGCCGCTGGCGAAGAGGGGAGTTGAGAAGTTGTCGGAGCTGGATAGCAAATCTGTCGCGCTGAATCGCCAATAACTCACTCGTCGTCCCGGCGAAAGCCGGGACCCAGTGTCTTTGGCCATTTATATACTTGTGAAGCGAGGCGCTAGGTCCCGGCTTTCGCTAGGACGACGGTCAAACGTCTCGCGCCCAGCAACGAATGGCTTTGGGTGACAGATGCACCGCGAGTGATTCTGGCACCTGCATCCCATCAGGCACCGTTGCCCACAAACGCGCAAGTCCGCAACGGAGCCCTAGTTGTGTGATGCGGCCATTCACGTGGCGAACCTCGATCGAAGCGGGAATGGCATCAGGCAGCGCGTCACGCATATCGGTTATGCGAATGGCAGCCGGATCGATCATCCAATCGACGTTCGCTCCGATGGGTGCGTGGCCCTCAATTGGAAACGAAGTGCCACCATCAGGCCACATCAATCGTGGCGCGCTAGGGGTGCCTTCGATATGTCCTCGATGCACGTTGCGATATCCAAGCAACCGCGCTGCGGCACCGCTGATCGGGTTCGCATAGAGCACTTGCGGTGTGCCGATCTGGATAATGCGACGACCATGCATCAGCACCAGTCGGTCGGCGACCGCTGCAAGTTGGGGATCGTGACTGACTGCAAGCGCGGGAATGCCGAAGTCGTGAACCTCGGCAATCAGCTCCGCGATCACGTCATCGCGCGTGACCGGATCCAGTGCCGAGGTGGGTTCATCCAACAACAGCAGCTGGGGTTTCCTTGCCAGCGCGCGGGCCAGCGCGACACGCTGCTGTTGACCGCCGGACAATGTCAATGGATAACGCTCGGCGAATTCAGCCATATGCACGCGTTCAAGCAATTGCATCGCATGTTCGCGGCGTTGTGGACCGCGCAATGCAAAGGCAACGTTCTGCCATGCATTCAGATGTGGAAATAGCGCATAGCCTTGGGGCAGATAACCCACTGCGCGATCTTGCGCAGGCATTCCACCGAAGGGTTCGCCTTTTGCCGGGATCAGCCCGGCGATAGCGCGCAGCAGCATCGACTTGCCTTCGCCGCTCGCGCCGAGAAGCACGGTAAAACCTTCAACATCGAACGCTGCATGTAGAGCAACAGGATGTTCAATCGCATAGTCGATGCGCATCAGATCAACCGTCGTCGACGTGCCGCGAGGCCGAGTATCAACGGCAACGGCATCGCCACCAGGAAAAATATCCAAAGCAGCGGATACACCGCATTCAAACCGATGTTTTGCAGGTTTACCCACAGCTTCACGGGAATGCCTTGCGGGTAATAGGCCACGATCAGCACCACGCCGAATTCACCCAGCGCACGCACCCACGCGAGCGCCACAGCGGCGGCCAGGCCGAGGCGAGCAAGTGGCAGGCTCACATGGACGAAGCTGCGCCAGGGCGAGTGACCGAGGGTAAGGGCGATTTGTTCCAGCTCACGCGGAACGCCTTCGAAGGCGGCGCGCGCAGCGATCACGTAGTAGGGCAATGCGCTATAGAACTGTGCCATGACGAACGCCGGCGCAGAGTTGGTAAGTATCAGCCCCGCGCGCTCAAGCAGATGGCCAGCAGGTCCGTACGGGCCATACATCGATGCCAATAGCAGGCCCATGGCGAGTGGTGGTGTCAGCAGCGCCAACAGGAGTACGGCATCGATCAGCCATTTGCCGCGCAACGGATGCCTTGCGAGCCACCACGCCAGTGGCGTGCCGAGCGCAATGATTAGGATCAATGCCAGCAGGCTATAACCGAGCGAAACAGCGATCGCGCCGCCGTCGCCCTCGGCAAAGTGGAAGTCGAGCCAGTGCGTCACCAGCGCAAGACCCACGAACGGCGCGATCAACAGAAGCAAGGTGAATACGCTGATCGCGGCGGGGAGTCGCGAGCGATGCGTGGCAGCGTTCATGCCTGCATCCAGGCGTGACTCATAGGCCGGCGCCGCGGGGCGGGCTGTAGCCATGATCGTGAAAGAGGGCTTGCCCCTGCGGCCCTTGCAGGAACGATACGAAGTCCTGCGCCAATGCCGGCTGTTGCGCATTGCCGAGCACTGCGGCGTAGAACACTAACGGTTGCACGTGCAGCGTCTTGCCGTTGTCGAGGGTGACGGAGGCTTTGTCGTACCACGTCGCTTGCATCGTTGGGTCGCCGAGGTTGATTTCATCGGGCAGGGCAATCGTGGGAAGGTGATGCGACTGTGCGGCACTGAGATAGCCGATCGTGGCATCGATCTGGCCTGCTTCCATGCGCGAGAGCAAAGATGGCTCGGTGAAGATTTGCGTGGCGTTCTGCGGCGCGCCGGCGATGGTCTTCAACAGATCGGGGCGGTGGTAATAATTTGCCGCTAACTGCAGGGTCAGCAGCACATTGGCGCCCTGCGGATCGATGGCCGGATCGGTGCGGCCCAGGCGCAATCCGGGTTCGCTCAATACGTCGTACCACTTTTTTTCGCCACGGGCGGCAGCAGCAAAGTCGGCGGCAAAGTGGCTGTTCGGGCTATACGTAACGACCATCTGTGTGCTCGCAACGGGCATCGCATGACTGACGAGCCCGGCCTGCTGCAGAACCTGCACCGGTCCGGGAGTGATGGTGACAAACACGTCTGCTTGCAGCTGATGTGCAGCCAACAAATGTGCCAGCGCGTACGATCCTTGGCCGATGCCCTGATAGCTTGCGTGATGGGTCTGCGCGAATGTGGGGCCCGCAGCGCCATCCATCACCACGCCCATGGAGCCGGCATACGCCACACGCAGTACAGGATCGGGTTCGGTAGCAACGGTTGTTGTGCAAAAGGCTACGGCAGCTAAAACCAGCAAAGCCATACAGCGTTTTAGGACGCTCATGTCGCATCTCCTTCGGAAGGCTTATGCATACGTCGGCGAGTGCTGTCGCGTACATCGACGTCGAACGCTATTTGCAGAGTCGCATCGTTCGGCGTCGGCAAGTCGAAGTGTAGGCCTTCACGCGACGGCAGGCGTGCGCTTAAGGCGAGTACCTCAGCCTGGGGCAGGTCAATGCGCCAGGTCGCGCCGTCGCGTTGCCAGTCCAGGCGTGCAGCGAGACGGAGCTGCTGGGTCTCGATGCGGCCATCGGGCAAGCACGTGCGGTTCTCCGCGCTGCTGCCCGCAAGCAGTTGCGCGAGTTCAGCTTCATCGATGCGAAGTCGAAGTGTCTGGCCTTCCATCTGCACTCTCATGGACATACCTCGCGCCAGGTTTCCTCGGTATTGCAGTCGAGCAGTTGTTTGGCTTCATCGGCGTTTAGGCTGATTTCGTTGATGCCTACGCGTTCCTGCAAGGCACGCAGCGAACGAGCGCGGTCATCTTCGGCTGCCATGAGTGCCGCTAGCGTTGCACGGCAATCGGCATCCAAACGTAGTCGCATCGGCAGCACATGGTCAATGAAGTGGGTGCAGCCCAATTGTGTCGCTTCCGTCATTAGGCGCCGCAGCAAGGATGGCTGCAAACGAGGCATATCGACGGGGATGATCAGTAGCTCGCCATCCTGGCTAGCGGCGGCGATGCCGGCGATGCCGCCTAGTGGTCCTGCGTGTGCGGTGGGGTCGGCAATGCCTTGGTAATCCGGGCGATCGCCGCTAATTCGAACGTTATCCACGCCAGCGGCCTGGAGCAATGCGATCTGGTGTTCGATTAAAGGTCGACCTTTCCACGGCAGCAAAGCCTTGTCGCGTCCCATGCGCGAGGAGCGCCCGCCAGCGAGCACGACGCCGATACAGTGCGTTGGCTCAGCGGCCGTGTCCATGCGTGTCCCCGCCGTGGTTCGCGGCGAGCCGTTCGGCTTCGCGATGTTCTTCGCACAGGGAGCAACCTTCGCTCCATGCGCTGTCACCATCGACGTAATGCTCCTGTTTCCAGATCGGCGCCTTGTGCTTCACGGCCTCGATCGCAAAACGACAGGCGCGAAAAGCTTCATCGCGATGCGGCGTGGCGGCGGCGATAACAACCGCCAAGTCGCCAATGCGCAGATGGCCTTTGGCGTGCGCGATATACAGTTTCAATGGACCGCCCACTTCCTCGCGTGCACGTTCAGCGATCTCCTGGAAAGTACGCAGCGCCAGCGGCTCGAACAAGTCGTAACTGACGCCGGTAACCGCCCGGCCTAGATTGTGTTGGCGTACACGACCGATAAACGTAGCGATGCCACCGAAGCGTGGATCGGATACGAAATCCAGCGCTGCAGCAGGATCAAGTGGCGCGTGGCTGATGTCGACGATGGCGGTGTAGATGTCCGACATTCTCAGCCTCCACTCACGGGGGGGAGGATTGCGAGCTGGCCGTTCTCTGGTACGGCACGATGGTTGTGCAGAATTTCGTCTTCGCTGGCGAAAGCCGAACGCTGCACCAGGCTTGAACTGATCGCGGGCGCATGATCGCGCACGTGATGCTGCAACGCTTCGCGCAAGGTGGCGATGGTGCTCTGGTCCGGTACGTCCAATTCAATGAAGCCGCGTGAATCGGCATCGCGTAACGCACCGAACAAGGCGATTCGAACCTTCATGCAACGCTCTCGTAAGGTAAAGGAAATTCAAGATGGCCCGGGCCGTACACATCCACTAACGCGCCTGCCGGCAGGGCATCGATTTCTGCGGGGACGACTGCCCAAGCGTTGGCCTCAGCCAGTGGCCGGATGCGATAGGACTCTTGTCCACCTTGCACCTCGGCGGCCAGGCGGCCTTGCGGATCGATCAGCAAACGAGTCTTCAGATGAAAACGCAGTGGCGGTTTTTTACTGTATGCCGCAACCAGCGGCACGCGTATGGGGGTCTCGTTGGGCAATCCAAGCATCACACGCAACGCGGGCTCTATGAAAAAGCGCAAGCCCACCGCGACGGCGATAGGGTTGCCGGGTAGCCCGAACAGCAGAGAACCGCTTGCCAATCGCGCGAAAAGCAGCGGCTTACCTGGGCGTATTGCCACTTTGTGGAACAACGTTTCGGCGCCGACATGTTGCAGCGCTTGCGGTACGAAATCGTAACGGCCCATGGATACAGCGCCGCTGGACACGATGATTTGCGCACCGGCATTCAAGGCGCGTTGTAGTGCCGACTCAAACGCAGCAGCATCATCGCCCACGGTTTCGATATGTACGACGTCCGCGCCCGCCAGCGGGAGGCGTGCGGCAAGGAAAGGCCCGTTGGAGTTGCGGATCTGCCCGGCCGCCAAGGCCTGTGCGGGGTCGTCAACGAGTTCACGACCTGTGCAGAGCACGGCAACGCGCGGGCGTGCTGCGACGGATACCGTGGCAACACCGAGCGCCGCCAACAACATCAGATGCTGTGGTGCCAAAGTTGTGCCGGCAGTGAGCGCGGTTTCGCCGCGTTGAACATCGGAGCCCGCCGTGCGTATGTTCTCTCCGCGTGTCACGTCGGCGAGCAACCGTATGCGCGCTGCAGATGCTACGCGCTCGGTTTGCTCGACAGGAATAACGCGATCAAGGCCGTCGGGCACGCGGGCACCGGTCATGATTTCCCACGCGCCGCCGCGTGAGCGGGAAATGCCATCGCCTGCTGCTTGCTCGCCTTCGATATCCAGCTCGGTACCGGCTGGGATCACGGCGGTATCTGCGCCTAGCGCGAAACCATCCATCGCGGAATTGTCGAAGGGCGGCAGTGCCACTGTGCTGACGAGATCGTTGGCAAGGATACGGCCTAGACATGCAGCGATCGCGCATTCTTCGGCGGGTAGCTGGGTGCTGGCATCGAGGACGATGCGCAAGGCCTCTTCGTAGGAGAGGGTGCCCTGGTTCATGCATGTCCTCCGCCCGCTGCCATGCTCAAGGCATGCGCGAGTATCGGCGCCAGGATATCCATGCCTTGCGCTACCGCTTTCGCGCTGCCGGGTAGGGCGATCACCAGCGTGGTACCGATCAGCACCGCATCCGCGCGGCTTAGCCATGCCATTTTCGTGTGCTGGCTGCTTTCGCTGCGAAAGAGTTCGCCGATGCCGTCGACATGACGGTCGGCGACCATGGCGAGTGCTTCCGGCGTGCGATCGCGCGGACCCAATCCGGTGCCACCGGTGCAGAGAATGAGTTGTGTGCCGCTTGCTGCCAATTGAACGAGGCGTTCGGCCAAGGGCTCCAGATCGTCCGCACGTAGTTCGGGGTGATCAACCTCGGCGCCGAGTTCACGCAAGCGTTCCACCAGCAAGGGGCCTGCCGTATCGGTGTATTCGCCGCGGCTGGCACGATCGCTAAGCGTGATGACGGCGGCCGTGATGGATTCCAGTCGAGCCATCGGGCGCGGTTGATAATACGTACGCTCGACATCGCTCATGCCTTCCGGGTGCAGCCACAATCCTTTCTTGCCGCCCTCTTTGAATAAGAGTCGTACACCGCCGAAAGACAGCGCAGGTTCCATGGGTTTGGTCAGGTCATACAGCGTCAACAGTGCAGCGCTGGCGCCGGCAAGCGCTTCCATCTCCACACCTGTTCGCGCGAAGGTTGCCACTTCGCAATACACGCGAATGGCATGGCGTTCGCTAACGGGTTCGCAGCGCACATGGATGTATTCCAGTGGCAGTGGGTGACATAGCGGCATCAACTGCGATGCATTTTTCGCACCTTGCAGCCCGGCGATCTCTGCCATGGTCATGGCGTCACCCTTGGGCAGACGGCGTTCCACGATTTGCGCAAACGCTTCGGCGCCTGCGCTCAGTTCACCGACGGCGACCGCGCGGCGCGCAGTGATTCGCTTATGACGCACGTCCGCCATATGAAAGTGGGCGCGATCTGAAGAGCCTGCTTTCATGCGCCAAGCACCTCGCTTTGCGCCTGCGTGACCGCCATGCGGCCGCGCGCGGCTTGACCAGACAGCCAGTCTGGCGCTGCGCCACGCACTGCCACCTGACAGTCACGCAGGCGCAAAGCGAGGCACCTGGCGCATGAAAGCAGGCTCTTGCGCTTGTGCATGGGTCAGCCTCCGGTGGATGCGAGATGAGGAGTGATGCCGGTTCGGCCTTCATGCAGGAAATGACCTTGTTCCTTGCGGCCGATCTGTCCGCCGATGGCACGCAC
This sequence comes from Vulcanimicrobiota bacterium, assembly GCA_903970555.1. Classification (GTDB taxonomy): domain Bacteria; phylum Pseudomonadota; class Gammaproteobacteria; order Xanthomonadales; family Rhodanobacteraceae; genus Dyella_B. The sequence goes on along the minus strand of CAJCJD010000207.1, from coordinate 23,827 downwards.
GAGATCGTCCAACTGTTCGTCTGCTTGCAGCAACGGACGCAGTGGAATACCGAATTCGCCGAAGAGGCAAAGGCGCAAGTCGCCGGTTGCGGTCACGCGCAAACGGTTGCAGCCGGCACAGAAGTCTTTGGAGTAGGGCGCGATGATGCCGAAGCGCCCCGCGTAGTCCGGATGCCGGTATTCGCGCGCGGGGCCTGCGTCGGCTGCACGCGGGAGCGATTGCCAGCCCGATTCCAGCAGTTGCGTTTCCAGCTCAGTCGCCCGGACATGGTGGTCGCGGAAAAACGGAAGGTTGTCGCCGGTCTGCATCAACTCGATGAAGCGCACACCGACCTGGCGATCACGCAGATAATCCAACCACGCCGGAAGCTGCTTGTTGTTCACATCGCGCAGCAATACCGCGTTGAGCTTGACCGATGGCATACCCGCGGCCAGCGCCATATCGATGCCATGCAGAATGTCTTCAAGCCGATCATGGCCGGTAATGCGGGCGAAGGCAGCGCGATCCAGACTGTCGACGCTAACATTGATCGCGTTGAGGCCAGCGTCCATCCATTCGCCGAGGCGGCGCGTGAGCAAGCTGCCGTTGGTGGTCATTGCCAGCTTGGTTACACCCGGTATCGCACCGGCCGCGCGCAGGATCGAGGAAAGGTCGTGGCGCACACTCGGTTCGCCGCCCGTAATGCGCAGCTTGTGCATGCCCAGTTCGGTAAATCCGCGCAGCAGGCGCGTGATTTCAGCCAACGAGAGTGGCTCGGTCGCTTTTGCATCAGCGTGGTAACCGTGCGGCAGGCAGTACGTGCAGCGAAAATTGCACGCGGGAATCACCGACAGTCGCAAATACGGAAACCGGCGGCCGTAGCGATCAGCCAGCGGGGACATGGTTTGTGCTCCTTTCCAAAAAGGGAGGCAGACGTGTTTCCACGTTCACCCTGATGGCCCGAAGGCCATGGACGCCAAGCCGTATTCCGTAAGGAACCGCAGGCCGGACGCCTCGGAGTTGTGGGTTTATGTAAGTGTAACTATCCGAGCATCCGAGGGTTACGTCCAGTGGTGAATGGTCATTCTGGGAGGGTGGAAGCGTTATAAACCGGTTTGATGGACGCTCAAGGGCTTTACTAGGCCGCCTGAATGTCATGAATCACCACAGCCAGACGATCGCGATGCGCCAATATCAATGCCAGCTGGCCGAGAACCAGGCGTGCTGCCTCGTCTTCAAGACTGTCCACCTGCAGCGTCACGCTTTGCCCCGACCCGTTGTCGGCCTGTGGCGCGGGGTTGCTGGCACCCAGGGCATCGGCGAGATGCTCAAGTTGGGTGACAGCCAGGTTACCGGCCAGGGTGATGGTGCCGAGCGCCTGCGAGGATCCAATCGCCTGCCGATGGGCGCCTAGGGCGGAAATATGGCCCAGCATCGTATGAGCGATGGTGAGGAAGCGCAGCAGATCTTCATTTCCACGACGCTGGCGGCCGGGTTCCCGAAGCATGTTGGCGAGCATCCCGCTGAGCGCTGCATCGGCGTTATGCGCTTCGCGTCGCGCGATGCGGTATGCCAAGTCATCGCGCTTGCCGTGAATGTATTGCGCCATGATTTGTTGCAGATAGCGCGCATCGTTGCGCAAGGTATTGGCGAGCACTTGATCGAGCTGGCGGCCCTGCCAATCAGGCAGGATCAGGTAGATCGACAACGCGGCGATCGCCGCGCCGATAAGGGTATCGAGCAGCCGCGGCCACATCACGGCATAGCCGCTACCGGCCTGGTTGAAACACAACACCACAAACAGGGTGATCGCTGCCGTGGCGGTCGAATAGCGGCGCAGTCGTGCCGCGAAAAACACCACGCCCGACAGCACGATCAGCAGCAATTGCCAGGGCGTGGCGGGCAACAGGCGTAATGTCGCCCAACCGACGATCACGCCGATCACGGTGCCGAGCACGCGTTGCAGCATACGTACGCGGGTGGCCCCGTAGCTTGGCTGGCAGACCAGCAGTGTCGTCAGCAGGATCCAATACCCATGGCGCAGTTCGATCAGGTGCAAGATGCCGTATCCCGCCATCAAGGCGATGGCGAGGCGAAGGGCATGCCGAAAGCGCGAGGAACGCGGCGTTAGCTGGATGGCGATGCGCTGCCACGCTTCACGCAGCGATTGCGGGCCGGGGTTTTGCAGCGCGATGTCTTCACCCTCGACCGACGTCATGGGGGGCGTTTCATCTTCCAGCAGCGTCTGGATGGCCGTGATGTTGCGCAACAAGGCTTCGAGCGAGCGCAGTAACAGCTCGGGCGGCGCTGGGGTGTCGCGGCGTAGTGCATCGATCGATGCGCGCAAATCCTTCTGCGCGGCGCTCAGATCGACGCTGCTCGCGGGCGTCACACGCAGACGCAAGGCTTCGGCATGCCTGCGGCATTGGTCTGCTTCGAGCCGCAGCATGTGCTCGCAACGGAACAACACATCGCTGTGATAGAACGCTGCGGCCAGCGCCGCATAAGGATGGTGCGACGAGCTGATACGTTCATGGATGTCCTGCGCCTTGAAATAAAGCTGCAAGCGCGCAGCGGTTGCGCCACGCGGCCGCCGCATGCCGATGCGGTCGATAAGCACGATGCGGGTATCGTTCAGCGCTTCCACGACGTGTTCGTTCTGCATCGCAAGGCTGAGCAACATGGCGTCCCGATCCATGCCATGCACGGGTGTGAACAATGCGGCCTTGCCCTCCAGGTAGTCGGCGAGTGCATCGAACACGCGAGCCAGCGCATGGCGCACGGCAAGTTGCGGCGACAGCATGCTCCACAGCAGCGACAACATGCCGTACCAGGCCGCGCCGGTGAGCAACGGTATCAGCGTCACCCACAGATCCATCGGCGGCCCCTGCGGTTGATCGGCACCGATCATGGTGTAGACCGCAAGAATTAGCGTGGCGCCGGCAATGGTCGCGTAGCGCGCGCTGACGGCGCCGAGCATCACCAGAAGAAAGGTCATCAGCGGCAGCGCGCAGGCGAAGGCGACCGGGTGTGGCAACAACCCTTCGACCACAAACGCGACACTTGCAAAACAGATTAGCGTGATCAGCAAGGTGCCGAAGCGACTGCGCCAGTGATCCTCGGTCTCGGCCAGCGCGCAAGCGATCACGCCCAGCATGGCCGGGATCATCGCGGCGGCGTGTCGGCCCAGCAGGCAATAGACAATCACACCCCCTAGCGCCAGCAATACACGCAGGCACTCGGCAAACCGATCGGAGCCGCGAAGGCGCCGCCAGTAGTGGGCAATGGTCGATGGCGAAGACATGATGTAAGCGCATGATGTTGCGTTGCACAATCATGCCATCTTCCCGGGAAGTTTGCCTCGCTCTCGGGCTCGGATGAGATAGATTCAAATCTTCGTTGCCGCCGCGAAACCGGAATGCCAGCCGTCAGCAATGCCTCATCGGAAGCGTTTGAGCTTAGTCGCGTCAGCAAACATTACGGCGCCGTGGTTGGGCTGGACGATGTCTCGCTGAGCTTCCATGCGGGAACTACCACCTCCCTGATCGGCAGCAGTGGTTCCGGCAAGTCGACCTTATTGCGCCTGCTGCTGGGGTTGGAATGGCCGGACCAGGGGCAGGTCAAGGTGGATGGCCGGGCGCTCGAAAAAGATCATGTATTGGAGCTGCGTCGTCGGGTCGGCTATGTCATCCAGGATGGCGGCCTGTTTCCGCATCTGACGGCGCTGGGAAATCTCGCATTGCTGCCAAGCCATCTCGGGTGGAGCAGGGAGCGTATTCATCAGCGCGCCGAGGAATTGGCAGCATTGACCCATCTGTCATCCGGTGTGCTGGCGCGCTACCCGGCTGAGCTGTCCGGTGGCCAACGTCAGCGAGTGGCCTTGATGCGCGGCCTTATGCTCAATCCCGACGCCTTGTTGCTGGACGAGCCGTTAGGTGCGCTCGATCCGCTGGTTCGGCATGAATTGCAGGACGAGCTCAAGCACATCTTCGAGCAGCTCGGTAAAACCGTGATCGTGGTGACCCACGATATCGCCGAGGCCGCATGGTTTGCCGAACGCATCGTGCTCATGCGTTGCGGGAAGGTCGTGCAGGATGGCCGATTGGAAGATCTTCGTCAGCGACCGACCGAACCGTTCGTCACGCACTTTGTGGAAGCGCAGCGCACGCTGCGGGAGCCGATGGCATGAAGTGCTGGTTTATTGCCGCATTGGCATGCCTGCTGTCATCGATGGCCGTATGTGCAACGCCCGTTCGCATCGGCTCCAAGCAATTCACCGAGTCTGTGATTCTTGGCGAAGTGGCGCGTCTGGCGGCGCGACAGGCCGATGTTCCCGCACAACATCAGCGCGAGTTGGGTGGCACCAGCATCCTCTGGAGCGCCCTGCAGCATGGCGATATCGACGCTTATCCCGAGTACACCGGCACGCTTACCCACGAGTTGCTGAAGAATGTGGCAGCCGATGCGGATATCCCGACCTTGCGCGCCGCACTCAAGCCGCTAGGCGTTGGCATCACCGATTCGTTGGGCTTCAACGATACCTATGCCATTGGCATGCGTGAAGATCGTGCGGCACAGCTGGGTATCCGGCGTATATCCGATCTAACGGCGCATCCCGAATTGCGCTTCGGTTTCTCTAACGAGTTCATGGATCGCACCGATGGTTGGCCCGGATTGCGGCAGCGCTATGGGCTGGCGCAAACACAGGTGCGCGGGTTGGATCACATCCTTTCGTATCGCGCGCTCTCCACCAATGCGGTGGATGCGATCGATCTTTACAGCACCGATGCCGAAATTCCTTACTACCATTTGCGCGCGCTCGACGACGACAAGCACTACTTTCCACACTACGAAGCCGTTTATTTGTATCGGCTTTCGTTGGAGCAAAGTTCTCCGGCGTTTGTACAAGCCCTGCGAAATTTGTCCGGTCGTATCGACGAAAACGCCATGCGGCGGATGAACGCAATGGTCAAGCTTCAGGGCAAAAAAGAAACCGAGGTGGCAGCTGGTTTTCTTGGCGTGCAGCCGGACACCGACGGCGCTGGTTTGTTGTCGCGGCTGCTGAAACGCACGATCGAGCATTTGAAGCTCGTATTGATATCGTTGGGCGCCGCTGTGCTGCTGGCTGTTCCGCTCGGCGTATTTTCGGCAAGCTCCAGGCGTCTCGGTCAGGCGATCATGGCAGCGAGCGGCGTGCTCCAGACCATCCCATCATTGGCGATGTTTGTCTTCATGATCCCGTTCTTCGGCATCGGCACGTGGCCTGCCATCGTGGCTCTGTTTCTCTACAGTTTGCTGCCCATAGTGCGTAACACGTATACAGGGCTTGTCGGTATTCCACCGGATCTTCGTGAATCGGCGGCTGCACTCGGGTTGCCGCCCGGTGTTCGCCTCCGCCGGGTGGAGCTGCCCATGGCTATGCGATCCATCTTGGCCGGTGTGAAGACGGCAGCAGTGATCAACGTCGGTACGGCTACGCTTGGCGCGTTGATCGGGGCAGGTGGTTATGGTCAGCCCATCGTTACGGGCATACGGCTCGATGACACCGGCCTGATTCTGGAGGGAGCCATTCCCGCCGCACTGATGGCGCTGATCGTGCAAGGTTTGTTCGAAGGCATCGAGCGATGGCTTACGCCACGTGGCATGCGACTTGAAGCACGGCAATAAACGAGAAGCGATCGTCGTGGTTCCACGCCATTAGCAATTATCACAGATGGCTTGCGGCATAGCAGGTGTTTCCTCGGGATCACCGATGGGTGGTGGTTGCGGCTCCGGTTCAGTCATGGGCGGCCGCTCAGGTGTTGGATTGGGAGGTTCAGAGGGCGGAACCTCCGGTGCTGGGGCCGGTGGGCTTGGTGGCTTAACCGGGTCAGGTGCGGGCGCAGGCGTGTGCCCCGCAGTGGCGAACGCATCCGCTACATGAGTTGAGTTTGATTGTTGGTGATTCATGTTATTTAGAAATAGCCGCTCGATGCGCCGTGATGCATCCACTCTGGCCTTCGTGATGTGCATGGAAAAGAAAATTTGCGTGAGCGTCTTGAGCGAAAATTCAGGACACCCGCATCGTTGACAGCGCGTCCACGTAAGGAGGCCGAAGCTTCCAACTCTCATTCGGAGAAGTTTTTATGCCTGACAAAAAGACTCGGGAAGCGGTTGCCAGAGATAAGCGTCAAGGAAAATCGGCCAGCACCCAGGCCGGCGAGTATGTGCGCGAAGAGATAGAGCACATCCGCGAAGGCAAACACGGTGCGCGATCGACCGAGCAAGCGATTGCCATAGGCTTGTCCAAGGCGCGCCGCGACGGCATCAAGATTCCTAGTAAGGCGGTAGCGAAGAAGAGCGCAAGCTCGGGTGCCGCTTCGTCTCGTCGAGCAGCTAAGAAATCTGCAAAGCGATCTACGGCCAAGCGCGCCGACGCGTCCTTGCGTGCGCTGCGTAAAGAGCCATCGACGTCGGTATCACGCAAGTCGCTTTCAGCCCACGCCAAACGAGCGGCGTCCAAGCGATCGGCTGCTTCTCGTTCGGCAACAGCTAAAAAAGCGGCTCGCGCCAAAGGAGCAAAGGGGCGTTCCGCAGCTGCCAAGAAGGCGGCGAGAACACGAGCGAAGTCTCAGCATTAAACGCGGCTCTGTGACGAAGGCTCGTCCAGTGCAGCGGATGTCGCGCCGTCGCCACTGATCAAATCAGCCCATCGCAGCTCAATTCCATTGCGGTGGGCTTTTCTAACAAGCTTAAGTCCTACGGCGTCTAGGACAACTGTATAAGCATGGCCATCAATGTCGACATGGCGCTTCAATGGTTTGTCTAATGGGGTCATGAATATTCTCCTGTGCGAGTGGATTCGTTCTTGAATATCCATAGCAACCGAATAGTGATAGATATGTGTTGTGTCCTGTGAAAGTTGGTTGGCATTCATGCGACTGAACGTTGCATGTTTAGCAATACGAGAATGCGAGCTGAGTGTTTGATCTAACACCATTTACGCGTCTTTTTTATTTTTACTGCGTGACGATGGCAACGGTGCAGAATGAGGCGGCTGCTATGGATTTCATTACCATCATGGCGGAGCGTCATGTTACACATACGGCTAAGCCGTATTTCTGTTCAGCTTGGTGGCCTGTTTCCAAGCAAAAATATGCTTTTTGTCAGCTTGTGTTCGGTTTTGAAAGGGTATGTTGACAATTGCTGCACAAAGCCTTGCATACAAGTGGGTCACTGTTTGGATCGTAATCGTTACAGGAAGTGCAGGTCCGTTGAGTGACGGTGTGCGTCCCACAAGGCGGTTACAGCTCCCACTCAGCACGACGCGAAAGTTCATATTGTTACGTCAGGAGAGAAGCTTATGAATCGCATGGTCATTGGCATTGCTGCCGCCTGCATGGGGCTTGCCCTTGGTGGCTGCCAGAACTCCGATAACGGTGGCGGGGCACCACCTGCACCAGCTGCCTCCGCTCCGGCGCCTGCGCCGACACCAGCACCAGCGGCGCCTTCGACATCCGCTAGCCCGGCGCATTCCCAGACCGCCATGTCGCCGGCCCCTAGCAGCAGTACACAAGCACAGCCTGCGCCAAGTTCAACTGCCCATTGAGCTTAGTGACAACGCGCCGGCCTCCGCCTTTATGTTGATGAGGTGGCATTGATAGACGTTTGGCGCAAAGTAGAGACGGTGAGGATATTTATCCTCACCGTCTTTTGTGCTGCTCATGAGTATTTCGTTTGGCGGTTTTTGAAGCTCGCTATTTGTGCTGACCGTGCGAATCTTGATGAGGGTTCTGGCCGGCTTGCTTTTGATTGTCGCGACTTGGGTTTGATGGGTTTTTAGGCGGTTGTTGCTGTTGGCCTTGTTTGTTCTCATGACTCCCTTCACGCGATGGGGCTTGGGTGCCAGGACGGTTTTGGTTGTTCATGATAAGAAACCTATTTTGACTGAGAGTTACGCAGCGCTGACGCAATCATCGGCTGCGTGTCGACCATGGCAGATGCGGAGTAACAGAGCTGGTTGCATACGGTGATGGTGCTCGTCACTTGCATGAACTGACTGCATAGTGCGCTGCGTTGCTCTTGCTTAGAAATTTCGTGGCACGTGCTACAGCGCATCATCGATCTGATGAGAGTCATCATCCATGATCAGGCGCTCTTCCGATGCCTACAGCTGGCACTTCCTTCGAATCGAAGGGCTCCTTGCTTTTTACGTCGCCAAACGCTGTCAAAGAAGCGAACATTCATAGAAGTAAAAATGATTTTTTCGTTTATAAGTAGCAGGTGCGATGTTGACCTACCCTTCACATCCTTTCTAACCGTTTCGCTTATCGTGCGTAAGTCACGCTGATATTCACTATCCGTTTGGCAATCATCCAATAACGTTCAGTTTGTTGCCGGTTTCGGCATGTTTCGAGTGAGGATGTCATGAAGACTGTTCTACTCGTCGAAGACAATAGGGATGTTCTTGAGCTTACCGCCGACATGCTTCAGGACGCCGGCTACGAAGTCGTAGCAGCCAACGGTTCCGAACAAGCTATGCAGGTTGCCTCGGTGCGCGCGGATATCGGCGTCGTCTTGACCGACCTGAATCTCAATGAAGGGATGACCGGCATCGAGATGGGTGTGGCAATGTACAAGGACGGTCTGAAATGCCCGCTGATCGTGATGTCTGGAAATGCCGAACCGCCGGAAATGGGCTTTCCGTCATGGATGAGGTATCTGGCAAAACCGTTCGATCGGAAAGCGCTGCTGGCGGCTATCACGGGTTACGCGTAACACACAGTTATGAGTAACGAGCAGGGCTCGGCGCAACGACGAGCGGGAACCGGCTCTATCCACGAGCTTCACTCGATGGAGATCACTGCGCTGATTGAACAAGCTGTGCAGCAGCTATCGATGGAGAGTGGTGCCGATATGCACTCGCACAGGGATTCTGTTGGTCGCGCCCGGCAAAACGAAAAAGGCCACCCTTGTGAGGCGGCCTAAGTCGTTGAATTCGTTGGTGGGCGGTACAAGGATCGAACTTGTGACACCTGCCGTGTGAAGGCAGTGCTCTACCGCTGAGCTAACCGCCCGCCGGGAACGCGCAACTATACGGATTCCATGGGAATGGGTCAACCTTTGGGCGGCCCATGCCGTTTGTTGGGGGACCTTGCGAACGCAGGGACGCTAAAATGACCTGTTCCCCTTCGCGAAATGGCCTTCCCCATGCATGTCGACCTCCCGCATATCCTGCAAGCTCTGCAGAATTTCCATCTGACGCCGTGGAAGGTTGTCGGTTACCTGGGCACGCTGATGTTTACCGGACGCTGGTTTGTGCAGCTGTACTACACGCGCAAACACAAACGGGTGGTGATGCCGCTTTCGTTCTGGTGGATGTCGGTAACGGGCAGCGCCTTGCTGCTTGCCTATTTCGTGTTCGGTAAGAATGACTCCGTAGGCATTCTTTCCAACTTCTTCCCGGTGTTTGTGTCCGTCTACAACCTGTTCGTGCACATGCGCCATCACAAGAACAACATCACGGGCGACGAAACGCCCTGATAGTCGCAACGGAGGGGCGATCTGCGCCCCTGTTCAAGATTTATTCCGGATCGTAGTCGAGGTTGGGCGCTAGCCATCGTTCGGCCTGTTCGCGTGTCCAGCCTTTGCGCTTGGCGTAGTCGTCGACCTGTTCGCGTGTGATGCGTCCGACGACGAAGTATTGGCTACCGGGGTGTGAGAAATACCAGCCCGAGACGGCGGCCGTGGGGTACATCGCAAAGCCCTCGGTAAGTTCGATGCCGGCATTGTTCGGTGCGTCGAGCAGCTGGAACAAGGCCGTTTTCTCAGTGTGATCGGGGCAGGCGGGATAGCCCGGAGCAGGGCGGATGCCAGTGTATGTTTCTTTGATCAGGGCTTCGTTGTCGAGCGATTCGTCTGGCTGGTAACCCCAGAATTCTTTACGCACACGTTCGTGCATGCGTTCGGCGAAGGCCTCGGCGAGGCGGTCGGCGAGGGCTTTGAGCAAGATGGCCGAGTAGTCGTCGTGGCCGGCTTCAAAGCGCGCCACGTGTTCTTCGATGCCGATGCCTGCGGTGACGGCGAAGCCACCTAGCCAGTCCTGTTTGTTCGCCTCTTTGGGTGCGATGAAATCGGATAGGCAGAAATCGGGTCGTTCGACCGGCTTTTCGGCTTGTTGACGAAGATGATGAAGCGCTACGCGCGATGGCCCTTTTGCATCGTCTTGCACATGCAAGGTGATGTCATCGCCATGACTATGGGCCGCCCAGAAACCAATCACCGCGCGAGCGGTGAGCCAACGTTCGGCGATGATCTTGTCGAGCATCGACTGCGCATCTGCAAACAGTTCGGTAGCCTGTGAGCCGACCACTTTGTCCGTGAGAATGGCTGGGTAGTGACCGGCAAGTTCCCACGCCTGGAAGAACGGCGTCCAGTCGATGTACCGACGTAACTCAGCCAGATCGTAGTTATCGAAGACGGTCAGCCCCGGTTTGTTGGGCTGCGGCGGCGTGTAATTGGCCCAATCGCATTGAAAACGCTGCGCTCGCGCATGTTCCAGCGGCACGAGTGTCTTGGCCGAACCGCGATTCTTGTGGCGCTCGCGAATGTCCGCGTATTCGGCACGGATCTTCGCCATGAAGTTGTCGACCAACTCCTTGCTGACTAGCGATTGCGCCACGCCCACGGCGCGCGATGCATCTTTCACCCAAACGGTGGGCGATTTGTAATGCGGCTCGATTTTCAACGCCGTGTGCGCACGCGAGGTAGTCGCGCCGCCGATCAGTAGAGGAATATGGAAATCCTGCCGCTGCATTTCGCGCGCAACCTGGCTCATCTCTTCTAGCGAAGGCGTGATCAGGCCGGACAGGCCGATGATGTCGGCATTGTGCTCGCGCGCCGTATCCAGGATTTTCTGCGCCGGCACCATCACGCCAAGGTCGATCACCTCGAAGTTGTTGCAGCGGAGTACCACGCCCACGATGTTTTTGCCGATATCGTGCACGTCACCCTTCACCGTCGCCATGATGATGGTGCCGTTGTTCTTGCCGGCATCGCCCGTGCGCAGCTTTTCCGCTTCGATATACGGCAGCAGATAAGCCACGGCTTTTTTCATCACGCGTGCAGATTTCACCACCTGCGGTAGGAACATCTTGCCGGCGCCGAACAGGTCGCCAACAACATTCATGCCTGACATCAGCGGGCCTTCGATCACATCGAGCGGTCGCGATGACAGCTGGCGTGCTTCCTCAGTGTCTTCCTCGACGAATTGATCGATGCCGTGCACCAAGGCGTGAGAGAGACGGTCCTGCACGGACTTTTCTCGCCAGACGAGGTTTTCGACAACGACTTCGCCTTTCTTCGCCTTGTAACGGTCGGCGATTTCCAGCAGGCGCTCGGTGGCGTCGGAGCGACGGTTGAGTACGACGTCTTCGACGCGCTCGCGCAGTTCTTCCGGTACGTCGTCGTAGATCATCAGTGCGCCGGCGTTAACGATACCCATGTCCATGCCCGCTTTGATCGCGTGGTACAGGAACACGGAGTGGATCGCCTCACGCACGGTATTGTTGCCGCGGAATGAGAAGGAGACGTTGGAAACGCCGCCGGATATATGCGAATCCGGGAAGCGCTTCTTCAACTCGCGCGTGGCTTCGATGAAGTCCACCGCGTAATTGTTGTGTTCTTCGATGCCGGTGCCGATGGCGAAGATGTTGGGGTCGAAGATGATGTCTTCGGGCGGAAAATCCAGTTCTTCGGTGAGCAACTTATAGGCGCGCGAACAGATTTCCACCTTGCGCGCGCACGTATCGGCCTGGCCTTGTTCGTCGAAGGCCATCACCACTACGGCGGCGCCGTATTGCTGCACTTTGCGTGCGTGTTCGAGGAAGAGTTCTTCGCCTTCCTTCATCGAGATCGAATTGACCACGCCTTTGCCTTGCAAGCAGCGCAGGCCCGCTTCGATCACGGTCCATTTGGACGAGTCGACCATCACTGGCACACGGGCAATGTCGGGCTCCGCGGCGATCAAATTGAGGTAGCGCGTCATCGCCGCCTCCGAGTCGATCAGGCCTTCGTCCATGTTAACGTCGATGATCTGCGCGCCGTTGGCGACCTGCTGGCGCGCGACGTCGACGGCTTCTTCGTAGCGATCTTCCTTGATCAGCTTTTTGAACTGCGCGGAACCGGTGACATTGGTGCGCTCGCCGACGTTGACGAACAATAGATCCGGAGTGATGACGAGCGGCTCAAGGCCGGAAAGACGGGTGTGGCGGGACATCGTGTCGCTCATGCAGCCTGTGCTGATTCAGTGGAAAAGGCGCGTGGCTTGCAGTCGCGCACGGCCTCGGCAATGGCTTTGATATGCGCGGGCGTGGTGCCGCAGCAACCGCCCACCATGTTGAGTAGGCCATCGCGTGCGAAGCCGCCGATCACGGAGGCCATTTGCGCAGGTGTTTCGTCGTATTCACCAAAGGCGTTGGGCAGGCCGGCATTTGGATGCGTGCTGACGAAGCTTTCGGCGATGTTCGACAGCGTTTGTACATGCGGCCGCAGATCGGCGGCACCGAGTGCGCAGTTCAGGCCGACCGAGAGCGGGCGAATGTGCTTGACCGAGTAGTAGAACGCTTCGGCGGTCTGACCCGACAACGTGCGTCCCGAGCGATCCGTGATGGTGCCGGAGATCATCACGGGCAGGCGGCTGCCGCGTGCGCGGAATAGCTCGCTCAGGGCAAACAAGGCTGCCTTGGCATTGAGCGTATCGAAGATGGTCTCGACCATGATGAGGTCGGCGCCACCGTCGATCAGTCCGCTGGCCGCTTCGGTGTAGTTCTCGACCAGTTCTTCGAATGTCACGTTGCGGAAACCGGGATCGTTGACGTCCGGCGACAACGATGCAGTGCGGCTGGTCGGGCCGAGCACGCCGATCACGAAGCGCGGCTTGGCGGGATCTTTTGCCGTGTAGGCATCGCAAGCAGCACGTGCCAGTTTCGCCCCTTCGCGATTCAGTTCGTAAGCGAGGTGTTCGAGATGGTAGTCGGCCTGGCTGATGCGCGTGGAATTGAAGGTGTTGGTTTCGACCAGATCGGCGCCAGCCTCCAGATACGCTTCGTGCACGCCACGAATGATGTCTGGTTTGGTCAGCGTGAGCAGGTCGTTGTTGCCTTTCAGGTCGCAACTGCCTGGGTGATCGTGCGTATGCGTGTGTTGGCCGTCGCGTCCCTCGGCAAAGCGTTCACCGCGAAAGCCGGATTCATCCAGCTGATGACCTTGCAGCATGGTACCCATGCCGCCGTCGAGGATCAGGATGCGTTGGTGTAGCGCTGCTTCGAGCGATGCAACACGTTGTGGGTGCAGCCAGGGGAGGGCGCTCATAGGAATTCCTTACGGCTTGCGTGCGAGCAGGCTGATGACTTCGAAGTACGGTGCCTTGCGTTCGCGGCTGAGACGGTTGCAACTGATCACGTCGAGGCTGGCGTGCTTGGCCAGTTCGGTGAGATCGTGTTGCGTGAAGCCAAGATTGCGGTGATCGAACGGTTCCACCACGGCACGATGATCGTGTTTGCCCAAGGTGACGGCCAACAAGCGGCCACCGGGTCGCAGCACGCGAGCTGCTTCGGACAGTGCCTTGCTGGGATGTTCGGAATAAGTGAGGGCGTGCAGCATCAAGACCAAGTCGAAACGATTGGCTTCCAGTGCCAGCGCATGCATGTCGCCGTGGCGCACTTCGACGTTGCTGAAGCTGGCGAGGCGTTTTGCTGCCGCCTCGGCCACGCGCTCGCTGGCATCCACGCAAACAATCGAGCGTGCGTGCGGCGCCAGCAGTTCGGCGGTGACGCCGTCGCCAGAGGCGATATCGAGAACGTCGCCGGTCTCCAGCAACTGCAGCAGCGAGCGGGTGAGCGTTTCCCATGTGCGGCCGGGCGAATAGTGCCGCTCCATGTCGCCGGCCACGGTATCGGCCCAGCCTTCTTCGCGGGCGCGTTGCGCGAGCACGCCGGGCAAACGGGCGGCATCTTCGCGCAGCAGGGCGTCGTCGATGCTTTCGCGTAGCGAGCGGATCAGGGCGTGTTGGTGCTCGTCACCCTCGCTGTTGGCACGGTAATAGGCAGAGACGCCGGCGCGGCGATCACGCACCAGCTCGGCTTCCTTGAGCTTGGCCAGGTGCGTGGAGACGCGCGGTTGCGCCAGATGGAGTACCGCGGCGAGCTCTGCCACGGTCAATTCCTCGCGCTCAAGCAGGGCAAGCAGCCGTACGCGAGTGGGGTCGGCCAATAGGCGCAACACGCTGGAGGCAGTTGCCAGATCCATCGTGCATCCTTATATCGCGATAGAAAGATGTTAAGGGTAGGCGTGGTTGGGCGGGCCGTCAAGGGTCCGCTTGCTGCACCCGCACAAAGCCCGCGCGCCAGCCCGGCTAAAATAGACGGCTTTCCTCATTTCCTTTTGCGTTCCTGGAGTTCCCATGGATTTCCGTTTTACCGATGACCAGCTTTCCATCCAGGCGATTGCCCGTGACTTCGCGCAGAAGCGCATCGTGCCGGTGGCGGCCGAACTCGACGCCAAGGGTGAGTTTCCGCTGGACAACATCCGTGAGATGGGCCAGCTCGGCTTGATGGGCATTGAAGTACCGCACGAGTACGGCGGCGCGGGGCTGGATCCGGTCGGGTATGTGCTGGCGATGATTGAGATCGCAGCGGCGGACGCAGCCACCTCGACCATCATGTCGGTGAACAATTCGCTGTTCTGCAATGGCATCCTCAAGCATGGCACCGAAGCGCAGAAGCAGAAATACGTGCGCGCCATTGCGCAGGGCGAGGCGATCGGGGCTTATGCGCTGACTGAGCCGCAGTCCGGCTCGGATGCCTCGGCCATGCATACGCGTGCGACCAAGAACGCCGACGGCGATTGGGTGATCAATGGCAAGAAAAGCTGGATCACATCCGGCCCGGTGGCGCGTTACATCGTGTTGTTTGCGATCAGCACGCCTGGCATCGGCGCCAAGGGCGTCTCCGCTTTCATCATCGATACGCAGAAGCCTGGCTTCCACGCCGGCAAGACCGAGCCGAAGCTGGGCATTCGTGCGTCGGCCACCTGTGAGATCGAGTTCAACGACTATGTCTGTTCGAAGGATGATCTGCTAGGCGATGAAGGGAAGGGTTTCTCCATCGCCATGGGCGTCCTCGATGCTGGCCGCATCGGTATTGCGTCGCAGGCGGTGGGTATCGCCCGCGCGGCCTACGAGGCCACACTGCAGTGGTCGCGCGACCGCAAGGCGTTCGGTCATCCGATCGGTACTTTCCAGATGACCCAGGCGAAGATCGCCGACATGAAGTGCAAGCTCGACGCCGCCATGCTGCTGACGTTGCGCGCAGCGTGGACGAAAGGCGAGGCGGAGAAGCACGGCGGCCGTTTCGGCACCGAGGCATCCGTGGCCAAGCTGGTCGCTTCGGAGGCGGCGATGTGGATTGCGCATCAAGCCGTGCAGATTCACGGCGGCATGGGCTACTCCAAGGAAATGCCGCTGGAGCGTTATTTCCGCGATGCGAAAATCACGGAGATCTACGAAGGCACCAGCGAGATCCAGCGCATGGTGATCGCGCGCGCTGAAACCGGTCTGCGCTGATGTGACGGAACGGACCGCATCTTTCTCCTTTGAGGACGCGGTCAAATTGAAGAGCTGGCGTGCAATGCGCCAGTTCTCAATGCTTGATGGGCTTTCGTGAATCACGGCCGTGCCTGCTTCGCACGAGCTGAACGGGGCGCTGATCTTCGACCACAAGCACCATGGCCAACAGCATTTCGTGTGATGGGAACGTAAATGACTGGGCTTTATTAGCTTATGGACTTAACTCGCGAGACTTGGCCGGATAACCGTGCCTATAGTCATTGCGAGCCCATGCTGTGCATGAGCGCCAGCCTTCGTCCTCACACAAGCGATGCCTTCATGCGAATGACAGCCACGCCTCAACGCGAATCAGCAAGTGCTCTCACGAGTCGATTGCGTGGGTCGTGTGGTTGTCGTTTAGCCGTCCAGGCATCTCTTCGGCACAAGCCGATGGGCAAGGCATCGAATGTGCAACAGATGCATCAATCAGCCCATTTCCTGAGAGATCGTCTTAACGCGCGATGTCGTGCGTAACACGATGAGGTGATGAGGCCTACGGAGTGCCGGTCCAGGCATATCCAGGTGATGGACGGTCGGATCAGCCGCTTTGGCTGAGGCAGTTGGCTGTCTCTCCCTCTCTGGAAACACAACGGTAGAGCTTTTGAAAGGCTCGGCCCAGTTGTTATGCACAGTTCGCTTTTTTGAAGCTTGGTCTTTGCGAAACCGAAGCGGGCTAGTTCGCGGTTTACGGCCTTGCGCACAGGGAAGGATGCGCAGGGCCGCATTGGGGAACGGTGCTTCCCATGCACAACGCATGCGGACGTATTTCTTTGAACTTAACCATGATGGGGAATGTTTATGGCCAGTAACGTAACAGTTCGTGGTGTAAAACATGTACGCAAGCTTGCGTTGCCGTTTGCGTTGAGCATGGCGTTCGTTTCGCTTTCCGCGCAGGCGGCAAGTTCAGGCGGTTGGATCGAGGCGCAGAAAAGCGTGATCGCTACAGCGCAAGCCGCGGTGCAGAACCCGATTCATAGCCAGCATGATGAAGACTTGGTCAGCGCGGCAAGCCAGTCTGTTTCGTTGTCATCGGATGAAACAGTAGGCGTTACCATCGCGCTGAATTTGCGTAATGAAGCGGCGCTGGATGCGTTCAACAAATCCGTGAGCGATCCGCAAAGCCCGCAGTACGGGAAGTTCCTGTCGAGCGATCAATTCGTGCAGCAATACAGTCCGACCCAAGCGCAGGTTGATGCAGTGGTCGCACATTTGCAGCAGGCCGGCTTTCAGGATATCGAAGTCAGCCCGAACCGACTGCTGATCAATGCGACCGGCAATCCAGGCGCTGTGCAAGCTGCATTTCATACGAATCTGGTGAAGTTCAATCTCGACGGACGTCAGGTCTATGCCAATAACGCCTCCATATCGATACCGTCGGAGCTAGGCAGTTCGGTGAAGTCGGTATTGGGTCTGGACAACGTGGCCAAGATCCACACGTATCACTACATTGCGTCTCCTTTGCGTGCTAACTCACCGGTGAAGGTTGATGCCTCCACAGGCGGTACTGAAAGTGCGCACAATCCGACCACCTTTCCGGCGATCTACGATGTAGGCAGCACGCCTACCGCTTCCAATACCACGGTTGGCGTTATCTCCTGGGGTAGCGATGCACAGACCTTGAAAGATCTCAAGACCTTTGCATCGAACAATGGTCTGGCCGCGGTGACGGCATCGGTGGTCAAGACGGGCAGCGGTAGTTCCACTTACAGCGACGACGTCGATAATGGCGACGTGGAATGGGATCTGGATAGCCAGACCATCGTCGGAGTGAGCGGTGGCGTGAAGCAGCTGATTTTCTACACGGCTCCCTACACCACCAGCGGCTCGCATCCGACCTTGGCTGACCTCACCAATGCATACAACGGCGCGGTAACTGCCAATGTGGCCAAGGTGATCAACGTTTCTTTGGGTGTGAACGAATCCGACGCGACGGGGCAATCTGCCGACGATGCGGTTTTCAAGCAGGCAGTGGCGCAGGGCCAGACGTTCTCGGTCGCCGCTGGTGATGCCGGTGTCTATCAGTGGTCAACCGATTCAGAGGGCGGTGGCCCTGGCTATGTGGCTAATTCGAAAGGCAAGGTCGAAATTAATCTAGCTACATACTCGGTGAGCGAGCCGGCAACCTCGCCTAATGTGATCGCAGTGGGCGGTACGGCGCTGTATACAAGCGGTACGACGTATGTCAGCGAGTCGGCTTGGAACGAAGGCTTGGAGGCCATCGACTCACCCTATGACAACGACGAACGCCTGTGGGCAACCGGGGGCGGTGTAAGCACCAATGAAACGGCACCCTCGTGGCAAACCACCGCGCTAGGAAGTTCGGTAACGCATCGCGTAGTGCCCGATCTTGCTTTTGACGCGGCGTACGATTCGGGCACGTTGATTGTTTGGGACGGCCAGAGTAACGAACAGGTCGGTGGTACCAGTCTCGCCTCGCCGATCTTTGTCGGCATCTGGGCGAGGGTGCAGTCCGGCTTGAACAATGCGCTTGGTTTCCCGGCATCGAGCATCTATGCCTACCTCCCGAGCAACTCTTCACTGCTGCATGACGTGACGACCGGCAATAACGGCTACAACGGATATGGCTATAACGCTGGCACAGGTTGGGATTACACGACCGGTTGGGGCAGTCTCAACATTTCCAATTTCTACAATTTTGTACAGTCCACGAGCAACTTCGCGCGTTGATTCGCAACATGGGAAACGCGGATTACTGCGTTTCCCATGTGATTTGCGATAGCAACTTAGTTAGTCGTAATAAAAAAGCCCCGGTAATTACCGGGGCTTTTTTTTGTTTTGCGGGGATTGCGCTCACGTACCGTGATGCGCAATCCCAGTCAAGAGGCTAATGACCGGCCTCATGTTCATGGCGTGCCAGCTTGTGAGTCGGCTCGTCAAGCTTGTCACCCAGCATGCGCCGCACGCTGACGTAGAACACCGGGATCAACAGCAGGCCGAGGAAGGTGGCGAACAGCATGCCGCCGATCACGCCCGTGCCGATTTCGTGGCGGGAGTTGGCGCCGGCACCACTGGAGGTGACCAGCGGCAACACACCGAGGATGAAGGCCATCGAGGTCATCAAGATCGGGCGCAGACGTTGACGGGCCGCGGTGATCACTGCGTCGAACAGTGTCTTGCCGTCGGCCTGCTGCTCCACTGCGAATTCCACGATCAGGATCGCGTTCTTCGCGGCCAGACCGATCACCGTCACCAAGCCGATCTTGAAGTACATGTCGTTCGGGAAACCGCGCAACATGGACGCGGCGACCATGCCGAGCAGGCCCAAGGGCACCACCAGCAGCACGGCGACCGGAATCGACCAGCTTTCGTACAAGGCCGACAAGCACAGGAACACGATCACGATCGACAGGATCATCAATAGCGTCGATGAGTTGCCTGCGAGCAGCTCCTGGTACGACTGGCCGGTCCAATCCGCGCCGAAGCCCTTGGGCAGATCATTGTCGACGAAGCCCTGCAGTGTCCCCATCGCCTGACCGGTGGAGTAGCCCTTACTCGCATCGCCGACGATTTCGATGGCCGGGTAGCCGTTGTAGCGGGTGAGTGAGGGCGCGGCCATGCTCCAGGTGGAATGCACCACGCTGGACAGCGGGATCATGTTGTACGGACCGTTGGCCGAAGTCGTGGTGCCCGACGTCGAGGTGGTCGATGAAGTGCTCAGCGTGCTGGGCGTGTAAATGTGGGCCAGCGCATCCGTATCCATGCGGTATGGCGCATCGGCCTGCACCATCACGCGCTTGACGCGGTCCTCGTAGATGAAGTTGTTGATGTATACCGGCGCCAGCAAGAGCTGGATAGCGTTGTACACATCAGTCACCGACAGGCCCAGCGCCGACGCTTGCACGCGATCGACAGTGAGGTTGTATTGCGGAGCGTCCGGAAGAATGTTCGGGCGCGTGCCGAACAGCGTGGGGTCTTTCGACGCTTTGCCCAGCAGCATGCCCATCGCCTGTGAAAGCTCGGTGCGCGACTGGCCATTACGTGCCTGCAGATACATGTCCAGGCCGCCGAACTGGCTCAGGCCGCGGATGGTTGGCAGGTTCACCACGAAGATCTGCGCGTCGCGAACGCCGTGCAGGATGCCGTTGGCCTTGAGGATGAAGTCATCGGCCGTGATCGAACGCTCGCTCCAGTCCTTGAGCTTGATGAACACCATGCCGGCGTTTTCGCTGCGACCCACGAAGCTGAAGCCGCTGATCTGGTACATGCCCACATAGGTATCTTTCAGCGGACTGGAAGCCAGCTTGTCGCTGACCTCCTTCATCACTTCTTCCGAGCGCTGCATGGTGGCGCCCGGCGGCAGGCTGACGATGGCCAGCGCAAAGCCCTGATCTTCGTTGGGCACAAAGCTGGTTGGCAGCTTGGTGAAGAGGAACACCGCAAGCACCGAGACCAGTGCAAACACGATCATCCAACGAGGCCCATGACGCACGGCGCTGCTGATATGACCGTTGTAGGTGTGCGTCACCCAGTCGAAGGTCTTGTTGAACCAGTTGTAGAAGAAGTTCTTCTTCTCTTCGTGTGTGGGCTTGAGGATGGTGGCGCACAGAGCTGGCGTGAACGACAACGCGAGGAACGCGGAGAAGCCCATCGACACGGCAATGGTCAGCGCGAACTGCTTGTAGATCACACCGGTAGCACCCGGCTGCAGCGCGGACGGCACGAATACCGCCGCCAGCACCACGGTGATCGCAATCACGGCGCCGGTGATCTGGCCCATCGCCTTGCGTGTAGCCTCCTTCGGCGACAGGTTTTCCTCCGTCATGATGCGCTCGACGTTCTCGATCACCACGATCGCGTCGTCCACCACGATACCGATCGCCAGCACCATGCCGAACAGAGTGAGCTGGTTGATGGTGAAGCCCATCGGCGACAGGCCGATGAAGGTGCCCAGCAGGGCGACCGGGATCACCAGGGTTGGAATGACGGTGGCGCGGAAGTTCTGCAAGAAGATCAGCATCACGAAGAACACGAGGATGATCGCCTCGATCAGCGTGTGCACCACTTCCTTGATCGACACCTGCACAAACGGCGTGCTGTCGTAAGGAGCGAACCACGTGACGCCTTGCGGGAAATCCTTGGCCAGTTCGTCCATCTTGGCGCGCACGGCCTCGGCCACGCTAAGCGCGTTGGCGCCCGGCAGCAACTGGACGCCGAAACCACCGACCGGCTGGCCGCTCCAGGTGGAGGTAAAGCCGTAGGTCTGCGGGCCGAATTCGATGCGTGCGATGTCTCTCATGTGCACCACGGTGCCGTTGGAGCTCGCGCGCAGGATGATGTTGCCGAACTGCTCGGGCGTGTTGAACAGGCCCTCGGCCGACACCGTGGCAGTGAAGCTCTGCCCGTTGGTGGCCGGATCGGAACCCAACGAACCGGCGGCGAACTGCACGTTCTGCGCGGAGATCGCGTTCTGGACATCGGTAGCGGAAAGACCGTAGCCCTGCATCTTGTCCGGATTCAGCCACACGCGCATGGCGTACTCGGAACCCACCTGGAAGGTGCTGCCTACGCCGGGAATGCGGCCGACCTGGTCGATGACCTGTGAGCCGACGATGTCACTGAGACGGTTGCTGTCAATCTCCGGATTGTTGGAGATCAGGCCCACGAACATCAGGAAGTCCGGGTTGGCCTTGGCCACCACCACGCCCTGTTGGGTCACTTCGGCCGGCAACTGCGGCTGAGCCAGAGATACCTTGTTTTGCACCTGCACCTGGGCAATGTCCGGATTGGTGCCGGTGGCAAAGCTCAGGGTGATGGTGGACGTGCCGTTCGAGTTCGAGGCCGAACTGAAATACAGCAGATTGTCCACGCCGGTCAGCTGCTGCTCGATGACCTTGGTGACCGTGTCTTCCATGGTTTGGGCGCTGGCGCCCGGGAAGCTCGCCGTCACCGTCACCTGGGGCGGCGCGATGTTGGGATAGGACTCCACACCCATGTTCAGCAGCGAAATAACGCCGACCAGGGTGATGAGGATGGCGACCACCCAAGCGAAAATGGGGCGGTCGATAAAGAAACTCGGCATCAGTGTTCTCCCTTCTTACTGATGGCCAGGGGCAGCTGGGCCTTGGCCGGCTTGCGCCTGGTCAGGCTGCCATGGGGTCGCCTTGGCGGGGGCTCCGGGCTTGACGGCCTGGATGCCCGACACGATGACCTGATCGCCCGCATCGAGGCCGCTGGTCACCAGCCAATCGTTGCCACGCGTGGTATCGGCCGTCACGCGCTTCTGGACGACCTTTCCATCCTTGCCGACGACCAAGGCATAGGCACCGGCAGGATCGCGCTGGATCGCGGACTGCGGAATCAGGAACACCTTCTTCAGTTCGCCCATGTTGACGGTCAAGGTCACGTACATGCCCGGCAACAAGCGTTGATCGGGATTGGGTGCCTGCGCCCGCAAGTTGATGGCACCGGTGGTCGGGTTGACGATTACCGAGGAGTAATCCAGCGTGCCGAGCTGATCGTATTTGCTGCCGCTGGGCATGGTGATCTGCACGGTGGTCTTGTTCTGGTCCGCCAGCGACACGTTGCCCGCGTGCTGGGCATGCTGCAGGGCATCCAGGTCGTTGGCGCTGAGCGTGAAGTTCACGTACATCGGGTCAAGCTGGTCGACCGTGGTCAGCAGCGTGGAGCTGGAGCCGGTATCGGTTGTGCTGGCACCGACGATCGCGCCTTCGGTCACTTGCTGCTCACCGGCACGGCCGGCGATCGGCGAGGTGACGTTGGTGTAGCTGAGATTGACCTGGGCGGTCTGCACGTTGGCCTCGGCCTGCTTCACCGCGGCGAGGGACGAGCGTTCGGTGGCTTCGTCGTTATCCAACTGGGCCTGCGAGATGTAGCCCTTCGGCACCAGCTGGCGGTCGCGGTTGGCCACGATGTGGGCATTGGTCGATGTGGCCTGGGCCGAAGCCAGCGCGGCTTGCGCGGCGGCGAGGGCCGCCTTGTAAGGCGCCGCATCGATCTGGAACATCAACTGGCCTTGCTTGACGTCCGTACCCTCGGTATACGTACGTTTTTGCAGCAGGCCCGATACGCGAGCGCGCACGTCGGCGCTGCGGAAGGCGGAAAGGCGCCCGACCAGGTCTTTGGTCAATGGAACGTCTTGCAACTGGGCGTCCACTACACCCACCGTCGGCGTTGGCATCTGGGGTGGACCTTGCTGCTTGCCGCAAGCGGCAAGCGCCAGCAGGCTCAAGCACAGCACCGGTGTGCGCATTGGCGTCGACTTCATGAGAACTCCATGACTAGCGTGATCGGGGTAGGGGCGGGCAACGGCATTTCTAATGCCCGGCTTGCATCTTGCCGGAAAATCTTACGTTTATTGGAAAACGGCCGCGTTGTCCTGTGTCGTTTGTCCCCAACGACAGGGCGCCGGTAAGACTATACCGTTCAGTTTACAATTTATTCCCAGTACGAATCCAGCCCCCTCGTCCGCATGACTGAAGGCATGGGCCCGGCCCGGATCAGTCGCCTGATGATCTACCGGTCCCTTGTCCGCTTGGAGTCATAAAGAAAGTACATGCTGTGTGTGTCCGCAATACGCATGCGCATTGGATGAGCTGCACGAAAAATACATTGCATGACTGCACGCTGATCCAAGTGCGCGCAATGAGCATGTGTTGCTGCGCTGCCGATGGATTCGGTCCATGTCCAAGCGTATCCTTTTACGGCTTTCCGCTCCATTCCCACCCGTCTCCACTTCTCAAGTTGAAGCCATGAATGCGATCCGTGCGGCCAACGACATCCCTCTCGCAGCTGTCGTACTCGAAGAGTTGAAAAAAAGCGGTTTTCCGACGAAGCGCCTGGATGAGGCGCAATTTTTTATCAGCGCATTTTTCTCGCGCATAGCCCGCAGTGATGTCGAGCTGCACACGCCGGCAGAATGGGCCACTGTCATGGCAGGCCTTATCGATTTCATGCAGCAGCGCCAGCCGGGCCGCGCATCCGTGCGTGTCACCGGCGCCGGCCACGCTGCACGCAGCGCCGTGGAGATCGTCACCGACGACATGCCGTTCCTCGTGGACACGGTCAGCATGGTGATCTCCCATCATTCGCCGATTCATGCGGTGATCCACCCCGTTGTCAAAGTGACCCGCGACGCCAATGGCCAGCTCCAGCGCATCGGCGACGAGCACGGCCAGTCCGAGTCGGTGATGCATTTCGAACTCGACACCGTCGAATCCGATGCC
>CAJCJD010000206.1 GCA_903970555.1 Vulcanimicrobiota bacterium | reverse complement strand
CGGAAGCGGCGCTCGTCGGCGAAGCCGATGTCCTGCTCGCCGACAGCCTGGCCGAGGTGTGCGCCTGGCTGGGCGGCCACGCCACCCTCGGCTCCCCCGCCGCGGCTACCGACTTCTATGACCTGCCCACCTGCGGCCCGGACATGCGCGACGTGCGCGGTCAGTACCAGGCGCGTCGCGCGCTGGAGATCACCGCAGCGGGAGGGCATCACCTCTTGATGATCGGCCCGCCCGGCACGGGCAAGACCATGCTTGCCGAGCGCCTGCCGGGCATCCTGCCGCCGATGACCGAATCGGAAGCTCTGGAAACTTGTGCGGTGATGTCGGTTGCCGGCCAACCGCTCGATCCGGCGCAATGGCGGCGTCGTCCCTTCCGGGCACCGCATCACACCGCTTCGGCAGTCGCCTTGGTGGGTGGCGGTTCGCAACCCAGGCCTGGGGAAATTTCGCTCGCTCACAACGGCGTGTTGTTCCTCGACGAATTCCCCGAATTCAGTCGACACGTGCTGGAAGTGCTGCGCGAGCCGATGGAATCCGGTCACATCCTTATCTCGCGTGCCGCGCGTCAGCTGAGCTTCCCGGCACAATTCCAGCTGGTGGCGGCGATGAACCCCTGTCCCTGCGGCTACGCAGGCGACACGCGCAAGCGTTGTCGTTGCACGCCCGATCAAGTGCAGCGCTATCGGTCGCGCATTTCCGGCCCGCTGCTCGATCGCATCGACCTGTGCGTGGAAGTACCTGGTGTGCCGCTGGCCGAACTTGGAACGCCGCGCAGCGCACACGACGAAGATTCGGCAACGGTGCGTGCGCGTGTCATCCGCGCGCGCCAGCACGCACTTGCGCGCGCCGGGCGATCGAACGCAGAGATCAACACGCGCGAATTGGAACGCGATTGCGCCCTCGGTTCGGCTGAGCGGCGTTGGTTCGATGCGGCATTGGAGCGTCTCGGACTATCCGCACGCGCCTATCATCGAACCCTGCGCGTGGCCCGCACAATTGCCGATCTCGACAACGGCGCCGCCGCGCTTGATCGCGCGCACCTGGCCGAAGCACTGCAATATCGGCGCTTGTCCCTATTGTCCGACTAGCAACACGTATCGACGCGACGCCTCCCCCTGAAAGCAGGGAGAGGCGTTGACTACGCCGCGCAAACTCAGGCGGCCGAAGCGCGATGGAACTGAGCTTCCTCGGTTGAACCCTTCAGCGCCGTGGTGGAGGACTGACCCTGCTGGATCGCCTGCGTCACCGCATCGAAGTAACCCGTGCCTACTTCACGCTGATGTTTCACGGCGGTAAAGCCACGCTCGGCAGCGGCAAATTCCTTTTCCTGCAGTTCCACGAAGGCGCTCATCTGACGGCGCGCATAACCGTGCGCTAGATCGAACATGCCATAGTTGAGGCTGTGGAAGCCGGCCAATGTGATGAACTGGAATTTGTAGCCCATCGCGCCGAGTTCCTTCTGGAACTTTGCAATGGTCGCGTCGTCCAGATTCTTCTTCCAGTTGAAACTCGGCGAGCAGTTGTATGCCAGCAACTTGCCCGGGAATTTTGCGTGGATGGCCTCGGCGAACTTGCGCGCTTCTTCCAGGTTCGGCTTGCTCGTTTCGCACCAGACCAAATCGGCATACGGTGCATACGCCAAGCCGCGGCTGATGGCTTGATCGAGACCCGCGCGAACGCGGTAAAAACCTTCCATGGTGCGTTCGCCCGTGGTGAACGGACGATCGTTATCGTCGATATCCGAAGTCAGCAAGTCGGCTGCGTCCGCATCGGTGCGCGCAACCAGCAACGTCGGCACACCGAGTACGTCCGCGGCGAGACGCGCGGCGTTCAACTTGTCCACCGCTTCGCGCGTCGGCACCAGCACCTTGCCGCCCATGTGGCCGCACTTCTTCACCGAAGCCAGCTGGTCTTCGAAATGCACGCCGGCAGCACCGGCTTCGATCATCGCCTTCATCAGTTCGAAGGCATTGAGCACACCGCCGAAACCGGCTTCGGCGTCGGCCACGATCGGCACCATCCAGTCGGTGTCATCTTTGCCTTCGGCATGATGCAACTGGTCGGCGCGCAGCAGCGTGTTGTTGATGCGCTTGACCACTAGCGGCACCGAATTGGCTGGATACAGCGATTGGTCGGGATACATTTCACCCGCGACATTCGCGTCGGCAGCTACCTGCCATCCGCTGAGATAAATCGCCTGCAAACCGGCCTTCACCTGCTGCATAGCCTGGTTGCCCGTCAACGCACCAAGCGCATTGACGAAGTCTTCCTTGTGCAGCGATTTCCACAGACGCTCCGCGCCGCGGCGAGCGAGCGAATGTTCAACGCCTACCGTGCCGCGCAAGCGAACCACATCGTCGGCGCTGTAGTTGCGCTGGACGCCAGTCCAACGAGGGTTGTTTTTCCAATCCAGCGAAATCTGTTCAGCGGTGGGCAGTGTGCTTTTCATGTCATGTGCTCCGTGAATGCTTTGAGTGCGCGCGATCAGGCGAGCTTTTCGTAGGCGGGCAAGGTGAGAAAGTCGCCGAGTTGATCGGCATGCGTCAGCGTGGCCAGTAGGTGCGCTGCATCGTCGGCGCGGCTGGCGCCAGGCAAGTTGCTTTCGCGCAGCCGATGCGTGTGCGTGGCTAGCGCGTGATCGAACAGTGCGAAGTCGATCGGCGCGTGATCTGGAAATTCCAGGCTGCCGTGATGCACCCATTGCCACAGCTGTGCACGTGCGATCTCTGCAGTTGCAGCGTCTTCCATCAGGTGATGGATCGGTACGCAACCCAAGCCTTCCAGCCACGCGGCGGTGTAACGCAGCGCCACTTCCACATTGTTGTCGAAGCCGGCGCGGCTGATGGTTCCGCCGCACGGCGAGATCAATGCATCGCGACCGACGTCCACGTCTTCGCGCTTGACGTGCAGCTGATTCGGCGACGGCATGTGACGATCGAAGATGTCCTTCGCCACGGAAACCAGTGCGGGATGCGCCACCCAAGTGCCATCGTGACCGGCCTGCACTTCGCGCAACTTGTCGGCGCGTACTTTCGCCATCGCTTTTTCGTTGGCGTCTTCGTCGCCCTTGATCGGAATCTGCGCCGCCATGCCGCCCATCGCGAACGCGCTGCGGCGGTGGCAGGTCTGGATCAGCAGTTCCGAGTACGCCTTCAGGAACGGCACCGTCATCACCACCTGTCCGCGTTCGGGCAGCAGGCGATCGCGATGGCGGCGAAGTGTCTTGAGGTAGGAAAAGATGTAATCCCAGCGACCGCAGTTGAGGCCGACGGCACGGCCGCGCAGCGCGTGCAGGATCTCGTGCATCTGGAACACGGCTGGCAGCGTTTCGATCAGCACTGTGGCCTTCATCGTGCCGATCGGCAGGTCGAGTTCGTCTTCGGCCATCGCCATCGCCTCGTTCCACAGCGCGGCTTCTTCCATCGCCTCCAGTTTGGGCAGATAGAAATACGGGCCAAGATCGCGGGCATGCAGCGCGCGGGCGTTATGGAAAGCGAACAGACCGAAGTCGACCAACGCACCCGCCATCGTCTCGCCATCCACTGTCACGTGGCGTTCCGGTAGGTGCCAGCCGCGCGGGCGTATGACGAGCACGGCGGGGTTGGCGCCGATGCGGTAGTCCTTGCCCTCGGGCGAGCGGAACGTCAGCGTGCCGTTCACGGCGTCGCGCAGGTTGATCTGGCCGTCGAGCTGATTGGCGAAGCTCGGTGCGGACGAGTCCTCGAAGTCGGCCATGAACACCTTCGCGCCGGAGTTCAGCGCGTTGATGATCATCTTTCGCTCGACTGGGCCGGTGATCTCCACGCGGCGGTCCTGCAGGGCCGCCGGGATCGGCGCCACCGTCCAGTCGGATTCGCGGATCGCCTTGGTATCCACCCGGAAATCCGGCAGTACGCCGGCGTCGTAACGGGCCTGGCGCTGGCGTCGGGCCTGCAGAAGCTGCTGGCGACGCGGTTCCACCAGCCGATGCAGTCGGGCCAGGAAGGCGAGGGCATCCGGGGTCAGGATGTCCTCATAGCCAGTAGTAGCCGCATGGATCTGGGCTGGCTGGCTGACGAATTTTTCGCTGGGTACTGCCATGTGCTTCTCCACCGTGGGTACGGCAGTGAAGCTAGTGATCCATCAGCAATTTGACAAAACAAATATTTCAATTTTTGATATTGTATATGTTAATACATACGCTAACGTATTGAGCTAACTGTCATAGGGAACCTGTCCGGAAACCGAATATGACAAAAAAGGCCCCCGCAGCGCCCTCAAAACGCGCCAAAAAAGAGGCTTCACCGGCCGGCGAGGCTGCCCGCTATTACTACAAGGGCAACCGGCTGAAGCAGATGCGAGCGTTCGTCGCTACGGTAAAGCTCGGCACGCTCAGCCGCGCCGCCGAATCCCTGTATCTGTCGCAGCCGTCGATCAGCCTGCAGTTGCAAGCGCTGGAGCGCGAGCTCGGGGTGGATCTGCTGCATCGCAGCCGTCGTCGTATCAACCTTACGGATGCGGGCGAGGCCTTGTACGAGCTGGCGCGTCCCTTGGTCGATGGCTGGGAAAACCTCGACCGCGACTTCCAGACCAAGATCAAAGGCCTGCAGGCCGGTCGACTCACCGTGGCGGCCGGCAGCTCAACCATCCAGTACCTGTTACCCGAGCTGGTGAAACGTTACCGGGAGCGCTTTCCCACCGTGCAACTGCAGCTGGCCAACGTCACTGGCAAGGACGGCATGGCGCTGTTGCGCGCCGATGAAGCCGACTTCGCCGTGGGTTCCATGCTCGATGTGCCCAACGATATCGCCTGGGCCCCGGTCTATCACTACGATCCAATGCTGATCATGCCGTTGGATCACCCGCTGGCGCGCAAGGAAAGCGTGGCACTGCAAGATCTCTCGCCTTTCGGCCTGATCCTGCCGCCGCAGCGACTGTCGACCTATCGGATGGTCGATCTGGTCTTCCAGCAACGTCAGGTGCCGTATCACGTGGCGATCGAAGTGGGTGGTTGGGAGGTGATCAAGGAATACGTGGCGATGGGCCTGGGCATTTCCATCGTGACCGGCATCTGTATTACCGATGCGGATCGCAATCGACTGGCCGTGCGCAACATGCGTCAGTATTTTCCGCAGCGCAGTTACGGCGTGGTGATGCGCAAGGGCAAGTTTCTCAGCCCGGAAGCGCGCGCGTTTATCGACCTGATTCGCCCCGGGCTGCTGACACATCGCGACTACGATGAGTCGGGTCATTCCGAACGCTGATCGCGATCAGGTGCGCTGCTGCAACGCGAGTTTCACACCGAAGCCCAGCAACACCGTGCCGCAAAGGCGATCCATCCACTGGCCCAGTTGCGGCTTGGCCAGCAGCAGACGATGGATGCGGCCGCCTAGTAACGCCAGCACTGTCGACCAAGTCATGCCGGTGCCGATAAAACTCAGACCCAGCAGCATCAAGCCAAGTTGCGGATGCGCCGCATGCATCGACACGAACTGCGGCAGGAACGCCAGATAAAACAGTGCGACCTTGGGATTGAGTACGTTAGTCAGCATGCCCTGCCGGAACGCGGCGGCCAGACCGAGCCCACGCGTCACCGTCGGTTGCCGCTCGGCGGTGCGCGAAAACAGCATGCGCAGGCCGATCCACACCAGATACGCGGCGCCGAGATATTTCAGCACGCTAAAAGCGATGGCTGAGGTCATCAGAATCGCGGAAATACCGAGCACTGCGGCTGCGGTATGCACCAGGCAGCCGGCATTGATGCCGAGTGCTGCAGCAAGCCCCACTGCATGCCCTTCGCGGCCGCTGCGAGTGAGGATGTAAAACGTATCGAGCCCGGGCGTCAGATTGAGCGCGATGCACGCAAGCAGGAACGCGTCGTAATGCTGGATGCCTAACGAGCCCATGAATGCTCCGACGAATCGATGGTGTTATTCGGTGTTGCGATGCTTGCCGCGATAGGGTCGAAACAGCGCGCGAATGGTGCTCATGTCGGCGTCTGGATCGTCGCTCGCATGCACCAGCGGACCGAGCGTGAATGTCTTGGTCGGATAATCGATAAACAGCGTCTGGATCGGCACCTTCGCATCGCGCGCAATGCGCAGGAAACCCGATTTCCACTGCGTTACGCGCTTGCGCGTGCCTTCGGGCGTAATACCGAGCCACATCTGCTCGTATTCGCCGAAGCGCTGCACCATCTGATCCACCACGTTCAACGCCGCGCTTCGATTGATGGGAATCAATCCGATCGGGCGCAGGATGATGCCAAGCGGGCCATCCAACACTTCGCGTTTGATCATGATGTTGATGTTGATGCCTAACCCGATCTTCATCATCAAGCCCCACACACCATCCCAGTAGGATGAATGCGGTGCGCCGATGATGATCACCTTCGGCAAGTTGGGTAGCTGTCCCTGCAAGCGCCAGCCGGAGAAGCGCAGCAAGGTTCGCATCAGCCAGGGCCAGAATCGGCTGTTGATCCTGGGCGCTTGCGCCGGAACCGGCGGCAAAATGGGCTCACTCACTCGGGGCTCCAGGAACGCGATCGGTTTTGTTTGATTTTCGCCCGCTGCTGCTTGCCCTCCAGGCGGCGTTGCTTGGAAGCGCGCGTAGGTTTGGTGGCAATACGCTTCTTGGGCGCGACAAGTACGCCGCGCACGATTTCCACCAGGCGTTCGCGCGCATCTTCGCGATTGCGGCCCTGATCGCGAAAGCGCCGAGCCTGGATCACCAGCACGCCTTCGTCGGTAAGACGCCGATCGCTACGCGCCAGCAGCCGAGCCCGTACATCGTCGGGCAGCGACGGCGAATGCAGCACATCAAAGCGCAGTTCGACGGCGCTTTCGGTGCGGTTTACATGCTGGCCGCCGGGCCCGTCCGCGCGCAAAAAGCGCACGACCAGCTCGGATTCCGGCAGGACGATGGATCGGCTTACAGGCAACATGCCGCCCAGTTTAGCTGGTCGGCAGGCTCCAGCCGAAGCGCGCCAGCAATCCCAGGTACGCCTCGTCGAGGGGCGCCTGCAGTTCCATCGGCTGGTTGCTGACGGGGTGGCGAAAACGCAGGCGCCAGGCATGCAGCAACATGCGATGGCAACTGAAATACTGCTTATAGAGCCGATTGTGATCGCTGCGCCCGTGCTGGCAGTCGCCGATTACCGGGTGATGGATATGCGCCAGATGCTTGCGTATCTGGCGGAAGCGACCTGTTTCCGGCTCGGCCAAAACCAGAGCGTAACGTTGTTGCGGATAGCGTCCGAGCGCAATGGGCACTTCAACGGTGGCCAGTCGCTGATAATCGGTGCGTGCTTCCCGGCGCGGGCCATTGTCGCGGGCGCCGGGCAACGGGTAATCGATAATGCCCTGCTCGGGCTCCGGCCAACCACGCACGACAGCCAGATACTGCTTGTGCACATCACGGCCCATGAACTGCTCGCCCAGCGCTGCCGCCACTTCGCTGGAACGAGCAATCAACAGCACGCCGCTGGTGGCGCGATCCAATCGATGCGCCAGATACACCGTGCCGCCGACTTGTTCGCGCAGCACGTCGATCAGAAACGTTTCGGCGTTGCCGACCATTTTCGAACGATGCACGGCCAGCCCCGCGGGCTTGTTCACCGCGATCAGCGCGTCGTCCTGATAAAGAATGTCGAGCATGTTCTGCTGCCGAAGCGTGAGTGATCCTCTCCCCCTGCTTGCAGAGGGGGGAAGCAATAAGATCGCGATTAACGGCGCATCCAGCCAAAAGCAAAGGCCAGCAAGCCGCTAGCACCCACGCACAGGGGTGGCCACAAGCCATGCTGTGGCGCGAGGGTCCATAGCAACGTGGCGCTGACGATCAGCGTGGAACCAAGCACGCTGCCGCCAATCATCCCCACCACGCGGCGTGCGAGGTTGCGTTGGTGGCTGAGGAGTTCCAAATCGGCCACCATGCGTTGTTCGCCCACGGCAACCTGCCGCAACGCGTTACGCACCATTTCCGGCAACTGCGGAGCATTGTGGAACCATTCCGGCACGCGTTTGCGGATTTCGCGCAGGGTGTGCAGCGGGCTGTAACGCTCGCGCAGGATGCGCTTGAGCACGGGGTGTGCCACCGCCCAGATGTCGATATCCGGATCGAGCAGGCGACCCACACCTTCGATATTGAGCAGGGTCTTTTGCAGCAGAATCAGCTGGGGCTGCAATGTGAGCTCGAATCGGCGCGCGGTCTGGAACAGCTTCACCACCAACTCCGCGATCGAGATTTGCGACAGCGGGCGGGTGAAATATGGCTCACATACCGTGCGCACGGCCGCTTCCAGTTCATCCAGCCTGACGTTGGCAGGCATCCAGCCAGCATCCACATGCAACTTGGCGATGCGCGCGTAATCGCGTTCGAACAGCGCGATGAAATTCTGCGCCAGCCAATATTGATCGGCTTCCGGCAGCGAACCCATGATGCCGAAATCCAGCGCGATGAAACGCGGCTCGGTAACGCGCGTGGGATCGACCCAGATATTGCCGGGATGCGCATCAGCGTGGAAAAAGTTGTCGCGGAACACCTGTTCGTAGAACAGGCGCACACCCTTGGCGGCCAGCACCTTGCGGTCGATGCCGGCAGCGTCGATCGCGGCGATATCGTCGCAACTCACGCCCGTGACGCGCTCCAGCGTCAGGACGCGAGCACTGGTGAGTTCCCAATACACGTCCGGTACGTACATGTCCGTGCCGCTGGCGAAATTGCGGCGCAGCAGGCTGGCGCTTGCGCCTTCGCGCTGCAGGTCGAGTTCGTTGCTCAGCATCTTCTCGACTTCCGCTACTACATCTAGCGGACGGATCTTGTCGGAATTGGGGTGCCAGCGCTGCGCAAGTTCGCCAAGCGAATGCAGCAAGCGCACGTCGCGCGCAATGCGCTCCTCGATACGCGGCCGCAGCACTTTCACGACCACCGAGCGGCCGTCTTTCATGGTGGCCGGATGGACCTGCGCGATGGATGCGGAAGCCAGCGGTATCGTGTCGAAGCTGGCGTACAACTCGCCGATAGGCGCCTTGAGTTCGCGCTCGATGACGATGCGCGCTTCCTCGCCCGGGAACGGCGGCACCTGGTCTTGCAGAAGTGCCAGTTCGTCGGCGATATCGCCCGGCACCAGATCGCGTCGCGTCGAAAGTACCTGGCCTGCCTTGACGAAGATCGGGCCTAGCTCGTTCAAGGCCAGCCGGATGCGTGCACCGCGTGATAGCGGGCGCACATCCACAATCGGGCGACCCAGTAGCGGGCGCACAAGTTTCAGCGGACGGAACAGGTGCGTCGCATCGACCAGTTCGTCGAGTCGATAGCGCAGCAGCACCACCGCGACGCGCAATAGACCGGGCACCGCTTTCAGCGGCGTCATGAGTTTGTTCCTCGGCGCGCGCGCTCCAGACGTGCCAGTCGTGCGTCCAGACGTTCGGCGCGCTCGCGCAACGCGTCGACCTCGTCAAGAAAGGTTTCGACTTCGCCCGGGGCCGGTGCGATGCGTGTTTCGTCGCGCAACCATGCCGCGCCGTCCTGGCTGAGATGCGAGGCGGTGTCGCGCGCGTGTGCCAACCCGTCGCGCACGGCGTTTGCCAGCGGTACGCCGAGCACATCGCCGAAGGTGCGCGTGAAGGCTTCTTCGAAATCCGGTGCGAAGCCGCTGGCGAGTTTTTCCAGTCGGCGCGCGAGTTCCGCATCACCGGCAATATCCACTTTGCCTGGCGCCATGCTTTCGTCGCCGTGGCGACGGAACAGCATCGACAGCAGGCTGCCTGGCGTGGCGGCCACACGCAGGTCGCTGGTTTCCGGTGCGGGTCCGACTTTCAGCCGGCTGCCTTCCACCGTGATCGCCAGCGCAAGATCGACTCCGCGCAGATGCAACTGCACGCTGCGGCCATCGAGCGTGGCGAGCCGGTTATGGGTGTCCGGATCGAGCGAAAGCGCGTGATTGAGCGCGGTTTCCAGCGCACGGCCGGCCAACTTGCGCAGCGGCTGCGGGAGCAGGTTAGGAGATGAGGCGGCATTCATGCGGGGATTGTAGCCGCCCGCGCGTGATGCATGCCGTGCGGGGGGCGATCAAGGCGTTGTCGCGCCCGGAAAGCCAAGCTGTCGCCATGCTTCATAGACGGCGACCGCCACGCTGTTCGATAGGTTGAGGCTGCGGCTGTCCGGACGCATAGGTAAGCGAAGGCGTTGTTCCGGTGGGAGTGCCGACAGCACCGCGTCGGGCAGGCCCGCGGTTTCGCAGCCGAAAAGCAGTGCATCGCCATCGGCAAAGCGCGCATCCACATGATAGATGCGGCCGCGCGTTGAGAACGCAAAAACGCGGGGGTGTTCGAGCGCGTCGAGGCAAGCATCGAGATCGTCATGTACCGCGACGCGCGCATACTCGTGGTAATCGAGGCCCGCGCGTCGCAGGCGTGTATCGTCGAGCTCGAAGCCAAGCGGGCGAATCAGATGCAGTCCCACGCCGGTATTGGCGCACAGACGGATCACATTGCCGGTGTTGGGCGGGATTTCGGGGCGGAACAGGATGACATGCAGCATGCCGTCATTATCCGACGGCGAGGTGGACCGCGTCTCGCGATCAACCCGCTGCGCGCAAGCAGAGCATGTTGCCGCCGGCAGGCAGGGCGCAGGTCGACGGTGCCGAGGCGAGCAACGCACCGACCGGGCCATGGGCCGCCAACTGCACGGGCGCCGGCTTGGCAGTGATCATCCCCGCCAGGATCAGTCCGCAAACCAGTGCACACGCGACAAACAGGCTGCGTAGAACGAATGCTTCGAATTTCATGTCCGTATCTCCGAGTGATAGACCAGGAAGGTCCTTGCCCTCTACACAGCAATCCCCGTGCCAGCGTGAAGATAATCTTTAACACATTGATATAGATGTATTTATTGAGGCACGCGATGGGCCGTTACATTGTCCGCGGACAGCGGACACCCTTGACCGGACAGTGTCCGGACGCCTCGCAAAGGCCACACGCAGTAAGCCGGCGTTCGGTGACAGATCTCGACGACGGGTTAGGATGCAATGCCTACGCAATACCATCCGCATTCCCCGCTTATACGGAGCTACTCATGCGCAAGACCCTGTTGCTGCTCGCACCCGTTGTGCTGCTCGGCGGTTGTACCTGGGGCATCAACCCGGATCCGGGTTCCTCGAACATCCGCACGGTGTGGAGTGGCGATGTTTCCGGCTGCCGCGATCTGGGCAAGATCACCGTGCAGGTGATGGATCACGTCGGTCCCTTCGATCGCAACGACATCAAGGTGCGCGACGAATTGCAGGTGCAGGCGCGTAACAGCGCTGCCAGCATGCATGCCGACACCATCAAGCCGCTGGCCGATCCGGTCGACGGGTCGCAACCGTGGGAAGCCTATTCGTGCGGCAATCGTGTGATCGGGCCGTCGGCGCCGCCGCCGGTGCAGGGCAACCCGCCACCGCCTCCGCCGCCGCAACAACAGGGCGGATTCCAGTCCTATCCCGCCAAGGGCGGCTGACGGCTAGCTATTTACCGAGCACGTCATGCAGATAGAGCTGCATGGCGTGCTGCAAGGCAGATTGCGCAGCCTGGCGCCCTGGCATGCCTGGCTCCGTCTGAATCGCTATCGCCGCTTTCATCATCTGCTGCACAACGACGGCAGCTGCGTGCATGTCTTCAACCGAACGGTGTGGCGCACGTCGCGCAAGCAAGGCTTGTAGTTCGGCACGCAGTCGACGGCGGATGCTCATGCCATCCGCAGCGGGCACCGGGCCGGATTCAACCAGCTTCTCAAAAGCGGGATAACGCCGGCGGAACGTGACCAGGAACGTGCTCAGGCGCAACGCTAGCTCGTTGGTGTCCCAATCCGCCGATTGCGTGGCAAATTTTCCGAGTTCCGCATACAGAGCCTGTGCGTATTGCTCCAGCAGCGCGTGTGCCAGCGCCTCCTTGGTCGGAAAGAACTGGTACAGCGAGCCGATCGCGGCACCGGCGCGCGCGGCGACTTCGGTCATCGTGGTGGCGTCGTAACCCTTCTCCACAAAACAGCCCGCAGCGGCCTCCAGGAGTGCCGCGACACGTTCGTGACCACGCTGACGCTGCGGAGCGCGACGGAGATCGCTTGATTTTTGTGAGGGCATCCTCATAAACTCCTAAGTGAGGCAATCCTCACCTACATGATCTGGAGTATCCCATGGAAAAGCTAGATCCGCGCCGCACGGCGCTGGTTCTGATCGACCTGCAGAAGGGTATCTTGCCATTCGCGGGCGGTCCTCATACCGCCACCGACGTGCTGGACAAATCTGCGGCCCTGGCCAAGCGCTTTCGCGAACTCGGTGCGCCGGTGGTGCTGGTCCGCGTGGGCTTCTCGGCCGATGGCGCTGATGTCTTGCGCCAGTCGGTAGATAGTCCTATGTCTGCCGGAAGCCTTCCTGCCAATTGGCTGGAATTTCCCGCCGAACTCAGCGTTGCCGACAGCGACATTCGCATCATCAAGCGTCAGTGGGGCGCGTTCTACGGCACCGAACTGGAACTGCAGCTGCGTCGTCGTGGTATCGATAAGTTCGTGCTAGGCGGCATCGCCACCAATATCGGGGTGGAATCGACCGCACGCAACGCATTCGAACTCGGCTTCAGCATGATTTTCGCTGAGGATGCGATGAGCACGGCGAACGCCGAGATGCATGCTTTCGCCATCGAAAAAATCTTTCCGCGTTTGGGCCATGTGCGCTCCACGTCGCAAATCCTGGACATGCTTAGCTAAGCATTGTTTGTTTGCGTCATCCTCGGGCAAGCATTTGCCCGAGGTGCGCGTCTTCTTCTAAAGACACTGGCGAAGGCGCGGTGTACGTGTGCAGCACACGTAGCGCATGCGCGTCTTGGAGATCGCTCGCCACGGATCCAATCGCGACGTCACGCACATGCGACGGGTCCTTCACGCCTACTTCCCCTGAAACTCCCTGTATGTTGATCGCGCAATGCGGCACTTGTGCTGCGCTGCCATGTCGATCGGCACTTAACAGTGCGAGCAGCCAGGCGCTGTCGCGCGTCATTTGCTTGAGATAAGCAGACCGCACAATTTTGCGTTGCAGCAAAAAATCGCTTAGCGGCGCCTTTACAACGTTTCATGAAAACGTTTACATTGCGGCCGCCGTTGAGTTTTCAGGTTGTGCTCTATCACCGCAGGAAGCTTCGATGACGACCAAGAATGCAACGATCAAAGATGTGGCGCGCGAGGCGAAAGTCTCGGTCGCCTCCGTGTCACGCGTACTCAATGGCACCGGTGGCGTCACGCCCGCCACCCAAAAAATTGTGCGCGAAGTTGCCGCGCGTCTGCACTACGTCCCTGATAACGCGGCGCGCAGCCTGATCACCGGACGCACGAACACCATCGGCGCGGTGCTACCGGATCTGTATGGCGAATTCTTCTCCGAATTGATTCGCGGTATCGATCTCGCTGCACGCGCACGCGGGCTGCACTTGCTGGTTTCCAGTTCGCACGACGGCGTTGAGGATGCCGCAGCGGCGGTGCGCGCGATGCGTGGACGCGTAGACGGCATGTTGATTCTTTCCGAATACGTTGATGCCGACTTCCTCGGCAATAACCTGCCAGACAACCTGCCGGTGGTGCTGCTGGATAGCCCCGTAAAAAGTGCGCGCTACCCCGTGTTCAACATCGATAACCGCGCTGGTGCCATCGCGATGGTGCGGCATCTGGTCGAGTCGGGGCGCGAGCGTGTCGCGTTCATCGCGGGCCCCAAGACCAACTTCGACGCGCAACAGCGCGACAAAGGCTATCGCGCGGCGATGGCCAAGCACGCGCCGGATGCGCAACTGACGATCGTCGCTGGCGACTTCAGCGAGGAATCGGGCTATCGCGCGGGACGCGAATTGCTCGCGCAAAAGAAGCGCCCGCAAGCCGTTTTTGCCGCCAACGACATGATGGCCGTGGGCTGCCTGTACGCCTTCAAGGAAGCGGGCCTGGATGTTCCCAAGGACATCGCCGTGGCCGGC
Source organism: Vulcanimicrobiota bacterium (assembly GCA_903970555.1). GTDB lineage: Bacteria > Pseudomonadota > Gammaproteobacteria > Xanthomonadales > Rhodanobacteraceae > Dyella_B. Next base: position 30,140 of record CAJCJD010000206.1, on the reverse strand, counting down.
TTCGACGACATTTTGATCGCGCGTTACGTCACGCCGCCGCTAAGCACGGTGCAGGTGCGTATCGCCGATCTCGGCCGCATTGCGTTGGAGCGCCTTGCGGCCTTGCTGGACCCGGCAGATACGACGCCGGCATCGGTGCAAACGCTGGGATGCGAGATCGTCATTCGCGAGACCTGCGGCGCAAGTGCAGGTGCGACAGCGCCGCGCAAACGGCGACGAACGCCAAATACATAACGACACCCATAGTGAATCGTTCGGGAGGGGAGACAATGAAAGCTGGACACAATTACAAGAAATTAGTCTTGGCGCGGTTTATCGCCGCCTCGATCACGGCTACCGCCGCTTTACCGATGCTGTCCTATGCGCAGACTTCCGACGCAAACTTGCGCGGAATGGCGGCGCCCAACACCATGGTAACAGCCAAGAACGTCGCTACCGGTTACACGCGCGTCACCAAATCCGGTGCGGATGGCAGCTACGCATTGGTCGGTTTGCAGCCTGGTACGTATCAGGTCGATGCCGGTCAAGGTATGACGCAGACGGTGAAGTTGACGGTGGCATCCACGGCGACACTCAATCTCACCGCCACGCCGACATCGGCGGCGGGCGCCAATGCAAAGAATCTCGGCGCAGTCACCGTCAATGCTACGACGCTGACCGAAGTGACGACCTCGGAAGTGGGCACCACCGTGTCGCAGCGCGAGATTTCGACCGTGCCGCAAATAACGCGCAACTTCCTGGAGTTCGCCGACACCGTGCCGGGCGTGGTGTTTACCGTGCAGCAAAACGGCAACACCAGCCTGCAGTCCGGCGGCCAGGCGCCGTCGGCTATCAACGTATACATTGATGGCGTCGGTCAAAAGAACTACGTATTGCCTGGTGGCGTGACCGGCCAAACCTCCAGTCAGGGCAATCCCTTCCCGCAGTTGGCGATTGGCGAATACAAAGTCATTACGTCCAACTACAAAGCCGAATACGATCAGATTTCCAGCGCCGCGGTGACGGCGGAAACCAAGTCAGGCACCAACGAGTTCCACGGCGAAGTGTTCGGCGATTGGACCGATACGGTGATGCGTGCCGAAACGCCGTCAGAGCAGGCGGCCGACAAAAAACAGCCTTCGCATGACAAGGAATACGGCTTCGCATTTGGCGGCCCGATCATCCAGGACAAAGCGCATTTCTTCATCGCCTATGAAGGCAAGGAATACGACACGCCGATCGCGGTTTCGCCCGGCAATGCCTCGTACCTCGTTCCGCAGTTGCCAGCCAGTGCACAAGCGCAGCTTGGGCCGGCGAGTTTGCCGTTCAAGGAAAATCTGTATTTCGCCAAGCTTGATTGGGAGCCGACCAATCGCGATCGCATCGAAGTCAGCGGCAAGTATCGCAGTGAGGATTCAATCAGCGGCATTGGTACCGGACAAGCAGCGTCCTCGGCCATTGATCTGATCAACTACGACAAACGCTTCGATATTCGCTGGGATCACAGTACCGACAGCTGGTTCAACCGTTTGCAGGCCACGTACGAGAACGCGTTCTACAAGCCGTCGGCGCTGGATTACGGCAACGGCTACATCTACACCGCAGCCCCAAACAACAATCAGACTATCCTCGACGTTGGTCCAGCATCACCGCTCGCCACCCAAGACAAGGGTCAGAAGGGACCGTCGATACAAGACGACCTCACCTTCAACGATTTCGAATGGAATGGCGATCACGTCATCAAGATGGGCGTGAAATACAAAAAGGTCGATCTAACCGCCGAAGACGCCGGCCTCTTCAATCCGCAGTTCTCCTATGACGTGACGCCCACGGGCACGCTGGCCGATCCCTGGCAGGTGCAGTTTCCTGTGACGCTACCGGGAACAAGCCCGATCGTCAGGACATCCGACAAGCAATTTGGCACGTATATCCAAGACGATTGGACGGTCAATGATCATCTGACCTTGAACCTCGGTGTGCGCTGGGACTACGAAGAAACGCCTTCGTACCTCAACTGGGTGACGCCACCTGCCGTGGTTGCTGCATTTGGCATGCAGGATCCCAACGCACCCGCAGGTCAGACTTATGCGCAGACGCTCGCCAAGGGCGGCGTCAACATCAACAATTACATAAGCACCGGCAACAATCGTCACGCGCAGGACAATGAGTTTCAGCCGCGCTTTGGTTTCTCGTACGACATCAACGGCGATGAAGCGCATGTCATCCACGGTGGTGCGGGGCGCTCCTACGATCGTGATCTGTACGAACTGTTGCAGCTCGAACAGACCAAGCTGGCCCTGGCTGTGCCGGAAATCACTTTCCCGAACCAATATCACTCGTGCGCGCCCAGCCCGAGCTGCATTCCGTGGAATCCGGCCTATCTGGGCGGCCTGAGCGTCTTGCAAGGCCTGCTCACCGGCACCACGGCAGGTCGGGAGGTCGACATGGTCACCAACAACCTGAAGACGCCCTATTCGGATCAGGTGAGCTTGGGTATGCGCAACAAGGTTGGGGATTGGAATACCGACGTTACGGTCGCGCGCGTGAACAGCTTCCAAGGCCTGGTCTATCAGCTTGGTAATCGCTACCCGAACGGGGCATTCTGGGAAAACGGCAGCCAGCCCTGGGGTAATGGCATTCCGGGATTCGGCAACTTGATCATTGCCAACAACGGGCTTACCACCAAGACGACCCAGCTGCTGATTTCGGCCGAGAAGCCTTACACGCAGGAGTCGGGTTGGGGTGTCACGATTGCGTATACCTACTCACACGCCTTGCAGAACAACGATAGCCAGGACGTGACGGACCAGTACGCGTTCGATGAAGAAACCATCCACGACTATCCGTTCATCGGTTCAGCGGTAGCGAAGCATCGCCTGGTGGCGACGGGTTCGTTGGATGGTCCCTGGGGGCTGCTGTTTGGCGCCAAGTTCACGCTTGCCACGCCGATCCCGGGCCTCAACCTCGCATGTTTCAACGACACCAGCACGCCGAGCGGATGCGTGCCCTTCAGCGCCACGCCGCCGGGTTCGCACTTCCTCATCGGCGGTCCGATCTTTGGTTACCGCTCGATCGACTTTCAGGTCACCAAGAACTTCAAGATCTACGGAAACTTTGATGGATATGTACGTTTTGATTTGTTGAATGCCTTTAATTGGAACAACTACTCCGACTACCTCGAAAACTATGGTTCGAACGGAGTGCTGAACAAAACGCCGGTGACGTTCGATCCCACCGGCAACATCGACGGCACGCCGCGGGAGCTCAAGTTGACGCTGGGCATCAAGTTCTAATGCACGACATGTGACTGGGTGTTCTGTTCCCCGAGCCGGCGTCCCACCCCCGCCGGCTCGGGATCGGGAGCATCATGGCAAGGAAGCCGTTTGCGACGGCCAAGGACGCGCGGCGTGTTTCGCGGACCGCAGCGCGCTTTGGCCGGGCGCATGCGGATGTATTTTCTGCAGGTCTGACACTACCCACGATGACCCCACGTATTCTTCGACGCAGCTGGGCCAGCTTTCTATTTGCACTGCTGGTAATCGGTAGCGGCTTGCCGCTGTCGGCATTCGCACGTACCCAGTCAAACACCTTCAACGCATTGCCCGCAGCACAGCAGGCGATGGTCGCGGATTTGGAGAAGCGCACTTTCCAGTGGTTCTGGGATAGTGCCAACCCCGCCAATGGCTTGATACCGGATCACTATCCCGGCCCGTCTTTCTCCAGCATTGCCTCGATAGGTTTCGGTCTGACCGCCTATGGCATCGGTGTGGAGCGTGGTTACATCACGCGCGATCAAGCGATTGAGCGGACGCTGACCACGCTGCGTTTTTTTGCCAACGCACAGGAAGACAGCAGCGAGGATGATGCGACCGGATTCCACGGATTCTTCTATCACTTCCTCGATATGAAGACCGGTAAACGCTTTGCGCGATGGACCGAATTATCCAGCGTGGATACAACGCTGCTGCTTGGTGGCGTGTTGTTCGCGCAGTCCTACTACGATCGCAACACGCCGCAAGAAAAGGAAATCCGCGTGCTTGCCGACGCCATTTATCGACGCGTGGATTGGGCCTGGATGCAACCGCGCGAGCCGCTAATCAGCATGGGCTGGACACCGGGCGGCAAGTTCATCGATTCCGATTGGAAAGGCTATGACGAGGGCATGCTCGTCTACATCCTCGCGCTCGGTTCGCCAACGCACGCGATCGCCAGCGATGGCTGGTCGGCGTGGGCTAGCACTTATCCAAAGACTTGGGGCAGCTTCGAGGGGCAGACCTTCCTCAACTTCGCGCCGCTCTTCGGGCATCAGTACAGCGAGGCCTGGGTCGATTTTCGTGGCATACGTGACGCATGGAGCCGCACGCGCGGTTTCGATTATTTTGAAAACAGTCGCCGCGCCGTGTACGCGCAGCGCGCGTATGCCATCGCCAATCCAGGCCACTGGAAAGGTTATGGCGAAAACGTGTGGGGTTTGACAGCGAGCAACGGACCCGGCGATTACACGCTTAAAATCGGCGATGGCAGCACGCGCGTCTTTTACGGCTACACCGCGCGCGGTGCCGGACTCGATTATATTTCCGACGACGGTACGATCGCACCCACGGCAGCTGGCGGCTCTATCGCGTTCGCGCCGGAAATCGTGGTTCCAGCGTTAGAAGCCATGAAGGAGCGCTACGGTGACAACGTCTACGACCGCTACGGTTTTGTCGATGCCTTCGATCCCAGTTTTGAAGCCAGCTTCTCGCCGCGCGCTGGCCGGATGGTGGCCGGCACGGGCTGGTTCGATACCGAGCAGATCGGCATCGACCAAGGGCCTATCGTGCTGATGATCGAGAACTGGCGCAGCGAATTCGTCTGGCGCGTGATGCGCAATAACCCGTATATACGCAAAGGGCTGGAGCGTGCCGGGTTCACCGGCGGCTGGTTGGACAAAGCGACGAAATAGCCATGCACACGCGTCATCGGCGAAGTGCGTCCACTGCAACGATGTCTTGTCGAGCGATCGGTTTCGCCGTGCTGCTTGCATGTCAGCTAACAGGTTGCCGACAGCAAGCCGACGATTCGCACACGCTGACGTTCTGGACCATCGGCCGGGAAGGCGAGGCGATCACCCAACTGCTGCCGCAATTCGAGCGCGAAAATCCAAATATCCATGTCGAACTGCAACAACTGCCGTTGAGCGCCGCGCATCAGAAATTGCTCACTGCGTTCGCTGGCGATTCGGCGCCGGATATGACTCAGCTTGGTAACACGTGGATGCCGGAGTTTGTCACGCTGCATGCGCTGGAGCCGTTGCAGGCTCGTGTGGATCATTCCAACACGGTCACGCCAAGCGACTATTTCGCCAGCATATGGTCAACTAATGTTTACGAAGGCGCACTTTATGGTGTGCCGTGGTACGTCGATACACGTTTGCTGTTCTATCGCAGCGATGTGCTAAAGGCGGCGGGTTTCAATGCGCCTCCACGCGATTGGGCTCAGTGGCGGCGCATGCTTGCAGCATTGAGCCACCCTGACCACGGCGCCTATGGCATCCTGCTGCCGACCAATGAATACGAGCAGCTAATGTCGCTGGCCTTGCAGCAGCCGGAACCCTTGCTGCGCGATGGCGACCGCTACGGCAATTTCGAAAGCGCCGGCTTCAAGCGTGCGTTGACCTTCTATGTGGATACCTTTCGCCTGCACGAGGCCCCCGATATCACCAATGTCGAGGCAGGCAATCCGTGGCTGGAATTCGGTCATGGCGTCTATGACTTCTACTTCTCGGGGCCCTGGAATATCAGCGAATTTCGCAAGCGCTTGCCTGCAGCGGAACAGGGCAGTTGGAACACCACGCCGTTGCCAGGGCCGGACGGTCTTGGCGCATCGGTGGCCGGTGGTTCCAGCCTGGTGATCTTTCGCAGTTCTCAACATAAGCAAGATGCCTGGAAGCTGATCGAGTATTTATCCAGACCCGATGTGCAGCAACGCTTTTACGCACTGTTGGGCGACATGCCTCCGCGACGCAGTTCGTGGAACGGTGGCAGCTTGCACGACGATCCACAGGCGCAGGCGTTTCGCGAACAGCTTGAGCACGTGAAACCTACGCCACCCGTGCCGGAGTGGGAGCAAATCGCTAATGAAATGCAGCTGGTCGCAGCGCGGGCCGCGGCTGGCGATCTCACTGTCGATCAGGCAGCGGTCGAGATCGATCGGCGCACCGATCGCATTCTCGAAAAGCGCCGATGGATTCTCGATCACTCTCGCGCTACGGCAAGCGCGCACTTATGAATCGTCAGCGCGCTGCATGGGTGTTCCTCGCGCCAGCCATGGTGGTGCTGGGTGTGTTCTTTCTGTTGCCGGTGATTGCCGCGCTAGGTCTTAGCCTTACCGATTACGATCTCTACGCGCTCGCCGACATTCATAACCTTCGCTTTGTGGCCCTGGGCAACTATTGGGAGCTTCTGCACAATCCCTTGTTCTGGGCGGCACTCGGGCACACGGTTTATTTCGTGGTGGTGGGCGTGCCTTTGTCGATGGGTGCATCGTTAGGAGCGGCGTTGCTGTTGCATTCGCCGCTGGCGCGCTGCAAGCCTTTTTTCCGGACTGCGTTGTTTGCGCCAGTGGTGACCACCGTGGTGGCGGTTGCGGTGGTGTGGCGCTACTTGTTCAACACCAAGTACGGTCTGGCCAACTATGTGTTGGGTCTGGTCGGCATTCATCCCATCGATTGGCTTGGCAATCCGCATTGGGCGATGCCCGCCATCATCCTGTTCGCTGTATGGAAAAATTTCGGCTACAACATGATTATCTTTATGGCGGGATTGCAGGCGATTCCGGCCGATCTTTATGAGGCCGCGCGCATCGATGGTGCATCGGCCTGGCAGCAATTCCGGCATATCACGCTGCCGATGCTTGGGCCGACCCTGCTGATGGTCGGTATCCTCACGGTATCGGGCTATTTTCAGCTGTTCGCCGAGCCTTACGTGATGACCGAAGGCGGCCCGCTGCAAAGCACGATAAGCGTGCTGTACCTCATGTACAACGAGGGCTTCCAATGGTGGAACTTAGGTTCGGCTTCGGCAATCGCGTTCTTGTTGTTCGCGATCATGTTCGCCGTTACGGCGAGCATGCTGCGCTGGGGTCGTCGTGGAGAGGAAGCATGAGTCCGCGTCTTGCCAAGGTGATCATCAACGGCTTGCTGGTCGGCGGCGCGCTGGTCGCCCTGTTTCCGTTGTTGTGGATGCTGTCGGTTTCGTTAATGCATCCTGGTGAAGCGGATGCGTTACCGCCGCCGCTGTTCCCCGCGCATGCCACGCTTTACAACTACCAGGAATTGTTCGTGCGTGCGGGCATGGGGCGTTATCTCCTCAACAGCCTGCTGATATCCACGGCGATCACGTTGCTATCGCTGGGCGTGAATCTGATGGCCGGCTATGCGTTTGCGAAACTGCGTTTTGCCGGCCGCGAAAAGCTCTTCAAGAGCCTGGTCGGCATGTTGGTGATTCCGGCCCAAGTTACGATGCTGCCGTTGTTCCTGATGCTCAAGCACATCGGCCTGGTGAATAACTATGGCGGCGTAATCGTGCCAGCCATGGCTTCCGCGTTCGGTATTTTCCTGGTGCGTCAGTATGCACGGGGCATTCCCGATGAGTTGATGGAAGCGGCGCGCATCGACGGCGCCGGCGAGCTGCACATCTTCCTGCAGATCGTGATGCCGCTGCTCAAGCCGATTATGGTGACGCTGGCGATCTTCACCTTCCTCACGGCGTGGAACGATTTCATGTGGCCGTTGATCGTGTTGACCGGGCAGGAGCACTACACCTTGCCGCTCGGGCTTGCATCGCTGGCGCGTGAGCACGCACAGGATAGCGAACTGATGATGGCCGGTTCGGTCATCACTGTGGTGCCGGTGCTGGTGTTGTTCCTGGCCTTGCAGCGGTATTACCTGGAAGGTTTGTTGCTCGGCAGCGTGAAAGGGTAGAGGGGGCGATCGATGCATCTATCGCGCGAAAAGGCGCGTTCGCCTGAGTTCTCATCACGCGATGCGCATTCCGCTTCCCGCATCGAAGAAATGCAGCCGATCCGTGGCAAAGCCCATCTGCAACGCGGTGCTTGGTGCTGGCATCTGATGAGGCAAGACGCGCGAAACGAGCGGCTTGTCGCCGAAACGAAGGTTGAGGAAAACCTCGTTGCCGATCGGCTCGATCACCTCGACGACTGCCGTAAGAGCAGCAGCCTCGTCGGCCGCAGGTTGCAGATCCTCCGGACGTACGCCGAGCACAATGTCATGGCCGTTCCGCCTCTCCAGCGCCGCAGACTGCGTGCGCAAATCGCCAAGCATCAGCGATGCGTGCGTCATGTCCAGAATCCAGCCATTTTCACGTCGCAAACGGCCATGCAGGAAATTCATTGCCGGCGAGCCCAGGAAGCCGGCAACGAAAAGATTGGCAGGTCTTGCATAAAGGTTCATCGGCGTGTCGATCTGCTGGATCTTGCCGCCGTCGAGCACCACGATGCGCTGCCCCAGCGTCATCGCCTCCACCTGATCGTGAGTAACGTAGACGGTGGTCGTTCCAAGCTGCCGATGCAGCCGCGCGATTTCCACGCGCATCGAAAGACGCAGCTTGGCGTCGAGATTGGACAGCGGCTCGTCCAGCAGAAACACCTTGGGCTCTCGCACCAGGGCGCGACCCAGGGCTACGCGTTGACGTTGTCCGCCCGAAAGTGCGGCCGGTTTCGAATCCAGGCGATTCTCAAGTTCCAGCAAACGCGCCACATCGCGCACGCGTCGTTCGACGTCGTCCCGGCTCTTGCCGCGCAGGCGCAGTCCGAAGCCCAGATTTTCGGCCACGCTCATGTGTGGATAAAGGGCGTAGTTCTGGAACACCATCGCGATGTCGCGGTCCTTCGGCGCGACATCGTTGACCAGGTGTCCGTCGATGCTAAGCGTGCCGGAGGAAATCGACTCCAACCCGGCCATCATCCGCAGCAACGTTGTCTTGCCGCAGCCGGACGGTCCGACCAGAACCAGCAGTTCGCCATCGGCGATATCGAAGCTGGCATCGTCGAGGCCGACGTGGCCGTTAGGGTAGATCTTGCGCACTCGGTCGAGACGGACAGTAGCCATCGAAACGCATCACTCCATCTACGAATGAACCGTACGGTGCACAGGGAAACAGCGAGCCCGCTGCAAGGGAAGACCGCGTTGGGCTATTCTCGCTGCGTAATCGATTACATCAAGCCGCACTGCGGCATAGAGAGTAAGGCACTATGACCCGCAGTTATCGCTTCCCGGCGGATTTCGTTTGGGGCGCCGCCACCTCGGCTTATCAGATCGAAGGATCGCCGCTAGCCGACGGCGCCGGCCCCAGCATCTGGCGGCGCTTCGCACACACGCCCGGCATGATGGCCAATGGCGATACCGGTGACATCGCTTGCGACCACTACCGCCGTTACAAGGACGACGTGCAACTCATGCGCGCGCTCGGCCTGCAGAGTTATCGCTTCAGCGTGGCATGGGGGCGCGTGCTGCCGGATGGCATCGGTCGCATCAATCCGAAAGGGCTGGATTTCTATTCCAGACTGGTGGACGAGCTGCTCGAAAATGACATCGAACCCACCGCAACTTTGTTTCATTGGGATCTACCTGCCGCGCTCGATGATCGCGGCGGGTGGTTGAACCGCGACAGCGCGCAGTGGTTTGCCGAGTACGCCGAGGTGTTGTTCAAGGCGCTCGATGGCCGGGTGAAGCGTTGGTACACGATCAACGAACCGTGGGTGGTGACCGATGGCGGGTATTTGCATGGTGCCTTGGCGCCTGGCCATCGCAACAAATACGAGGCGCCGATCGCCACACATAACCTCATGCGTGCCAGCGGTGCGGGCATCCAGGCCTATCGAGCGGTGGGGCATCACGAGATCGGTGTGGTCTTCAATATCGAACCTAAATATCCGGCGTCGAATCGACCCGAAGATATCGCCGCCACGCGTCGTGCTCACGCGTACATGAATGAGCAATTCGCCGATCCGGCGTTGCTTGGTACATATCCGCCGGAGCTGAAAGAGATCTTCGGTGACGCATGGCCGGATTTTCCCGCAGAAGATTTTCAGCTCACCAAGCAGCCCGTCGACTTCGTCGGCATCAATTACTACACGCGTTCCGTGGTGCGCCATGACGACGCTGCCTATCCCACCAAAGCCTCACCGGTACGTCAACGCAACAAGACGCATACCGAAACCGGTTGGGAGGTTTACGAGAAGGGTCTGGGTGATACTTTGAAATGGTTCAAGGATCGCTATGGCGACATACCGCTTTACGTCACCGAAAACGGCGCGGCATTTTATGACCCGCCGGTGGCGGAAAGTGATGTAGTCGAGGATCCGCTGCGAACCGCTTATCTACGTACACATCTGCGAGCCTTGCACGAGTGCATCGAGTCAGGTGTAAATCTCAAGGGTTATTACGCGTGGTCGTTGCTGGATAACCTGGAATGGTCGCTAGGTTTCTCCAAGCGTTTTGGTCTTTATCACGTGAACTTCGAGACGCAGGAGCGCACGCCGAAAGCATCGGCAAAGTTCTACGCCCAGGTCATCGAAAGCCAAGGTGCGGTGTTGAGTAAATGAATGCATCATTCCGGCGTGCAACGGAATGACGAACACCTACGAAAAAACGGCGACCCCTTGTGTCGCCCGGTTCAGAAGCCACTGACGCAAGGCACCATCCTCAGCTGCCATAGGTTCTGCTGAAGCAGGCCGCTGCAACATCGCAGTCAGCGCCATCGGCACCTCGACCGGCTGGCCGATCAATGGCTCGACCACGCTTTCGAACTTGGCCGGATGTGCCGTTGCCACCACCGCCCACGGCAACGTGTCGCCCGCTGCGCGCATCTGATCCAGCAGATGCATGGCCGTCGCCGTGTGTGGGCAAAACACTTCGCCATGTTCGTGCGCGTGCAGGGCGATCGTGCTGCAGATGGTGCGATCGTCCACGCTGTGCGCTTGCAGTTGAGAGCGTAGTTCGGCGGCGTTGGGGATTGTCCAGAGCAGCCGTTCGAAGTTGCTTGGTGCGCCCACGTCCATGGCGTTGGCCAGCGTTGCCACGGCATGACGTGGTGTGTAGTCGTGGCCTGCGAAGAAGTCGGGCAGGGTCGCGTTGGCGTTGCAGGCCAGTCGGATCTCGCCGATGGGCAGGCCCATCGAGCGCACCCACAGCGCTGCCAGCGCGTTGCCGAGGTTGCCGGTCGGCACGATCAGGTTCAGCGGCTCGTGATGTTGGCGCCACCACGCCAGCGATGCGTGTGCGTAATAGCTCATCTGCGGTAGTAGGCGTCCGAGGCTGATGCTATTGGCGGAGGAAAGAGGGAGTTGCCTTTGCAGCGCCGTATCGTTCAACGCGGCTTTGACCATGCGTTGGCAATCGTCGAAGCGGCCTTCCACGCGCAGCGCTCGCACGTTGTCGCCGAAGCAGCCCAATTGATGCGCCTGTCGCGGTGACACGCGGCCATCCGGATACAAAATCACGACATCAATGCCGGGTTGCCGATGAAACGCTGCGCCAACGGCCGCGCCCGTGTCGCCGGAAGTCGCCACCAGGATGGTGAGCGGTTGCGTGGTGTTTTTGCGCAGACGGCGCATGCAGGCGGCGAGGAAGCGTGCGCCCACATCTTTGAAGGCTGCTGTCGGTCCGTGAAACAGTTCCAGCACCAGGGTTTTGGGATGCTGCGGCAGTTCGCGCAGCGGCGTGTGGAAGGTCAGCGCTTCTGCGCAGATTGCGGGCAGTTCGCTTTCAAGCGTGTCACCGGCGAAAAACGGTGCGAGCAGTGTCGTTGCGGTATCGGCCAGTGTTCCGTTGGGGTCGAAGTGCTCAGGGCTTAGCTTCGGCAAGTATTCCGGTACGTAAAGGCCGCCGTCGGGCGCAATGCCTGCGGCAATCGCCTCGCTAAGCGTTGCGGCGGGGCTCGCTCCGCGTGTGCTGGGATAACGCAACGCTTCGCTCATGCGTATTCGTCCGCATCAAAGGAAGGGATCAATGATGCGGCGGGACCATCCACTGGCGCGACGAAGCTGTCGCTGTCCAACCCCACTTCGGCAAAGGCGCCGCGCATGGCTTCGGCGGCAGCCTCGGCTTCGGCGCGACGCTCGAACCAACCGAACACGCTGGGTCCGCCACCGGAAATGCTTGCGCCCATGGCCTTGTGATCCAGCGCCGCCTGTTTCACGCGCGCAAAATTGGGGACCAGCGGCGCGCGTCGTGGTTCGACCAGCACGTCTTTCAATCCTTCCCGCACCAGCTCGGCTTCACCACGAAAGCAGCCGGCGAGCACTAGTGCAAGGTTGGCCGATTGCGCGACGAATTCGCCCAGGGCGTAGTCGCCGGCAAGGGCTGCTCGCGCCTTGCGGGTTTCAAGCACGGCATGCGGATGTACCAATGCGCAGTGCCACGTCGGCGGAACGGGGAGGCGCAGCAGGCGATCGCGCGTGGCTAGTACAAGGCCTCCCAGCAGCATGGGGCCGACGTTGTCGCCATGGCGTCCGCCGCTGGCGACGGCTTCGCCTTCCAGCGCAAAGTTGTAGAGCGATTCGCGCGAAAGCGGTCGTTCCAGCAATGCATTCGCGGCTACCAGCGCCGCCACGCATGATGCAGCAGAGCCGCCCATGCCGGAGCCGAGCGCGATGCCTTTATCCAGCGAAATCTCAAAGCCGTGCTGCAAACCAAGCGCCTTGCGCAGTGCCATCAACGCCATGCCGGCCGTGTTTTGTGCGGCGTCGGTGGGCAGCACCTCCACGCAGCCGAAGATGCGCGCGATGCGCACAGTTGGTGTATCGATGCGTCGCACTTCCACGCGATCACCGGCACCGGCGATGCAATGGCCGAGAATGTCGAAGCCGACGCCGACGTTGCCGACGCTGGCATGAGCGATCGCAGAGGCGGATTGCAGGCGTTGCGGGGGCATGGCGGACTTCGTGGCAAGAGGGGTATTCATGCGCGCACCTCCAGCGATTCGGCGATGCGCAGCAGATCGGCGAACACCCCGGCCGCCGTCACTTCGGGACCTGCGCCGGGGCCTTGCACCAACAGTGGATTATCGCGGTAACGCTGTGTGCGGAACTGCACGATGTTATCGGTAAGGCGCGTATGGGCGAAGGGATGCGAAGAGGGTAGTACCTGCAGGCTGACTTGTGCGCGGCCGTCGCGGTCGAGGCTGGCGACATGGCGCAGCACGCCTTGCTTAGCGCGTGCCGCCGAAAGCCGCGCGGCCATGGGGGCGTCCAGTTCGTCCAGGCGCGCCATGAAATCGTCCAGTGGAAGTGCGATCAAGTCCGCCGGCACCAGGCTTTCCACCGGTACATCCTGCAGCGATAGCGGCCATCCGGCTTCGCGCGCCAGGATCACCAGCTTGCGCGCCACGTCGATGCCGGATAAATCGTCGCGCGGATCGGGTTCGGTATAGCCCAGGGCATGCGCCTCGCGCACCAAGGCGGAGAAGGGGCGTTTGCCGTCGTATTGGCAACACAGCCAGGCCAAGGTACCGGAAAACATGCCTTCCACTGACAGCAAGTGATCGCCGGTATCGAGCAGATCGCGCAGCGTCTGCACGACTGGCAGACCCGCGCAAACGGTGGCCTCGTAGCGGAAGCGACCACCGTGATTGCTGGCGGCACGAATGGATTGCCAGCGCGACAGCGGCCCGCTGCTGGCGAGCTTGTTCGGCGTCACTACATGCAGGCCCGAGGCGAGCCAGTACGGGTATTGCGAGGCCACCGCATCGTTCGCGCTGCAGTCGATCAGCATTGCGTGACGACGATCGTCGCCGCGAATGTGTGCGGCGAATTGATCCAGGTCGGTCGGCCGCCAGGTCTGCGCGCTGTCGTGGCGGGCATTGAGTTCGGCGTCGTCGCAATCGAGCCACATGCGGCGGCTGGAGGCCACACCGCACAGCTGCAATTCCAGTCCGGTTTCGCGGGACAGGCGCTCTTGCGCGGCACGCAGCTGGGTCAGCAGCACGCCGCCGACACGTCCGGGGCCAATCAGGCCGATAGCCAGGGTGCGGCGACGCGTACTGGCAGCCTGTAGCGGCGGCAGACGATGCGGGTGTTCGGCGATGAGTGATGCACAGCTGTCCATGGCGGCCTCCGTTTGAGGCCCCTTACTCGCTGGCGGTTCGGTGTGTGCCGGCCCGCCTCGTCGAGAGGGGGCCGTTGCGTGTGAAAAACCTTATTCGCGCACGGACACCCACCCAGAGCCGGTCGTACCGGTTCCGGTGGAAGTAGTAATCGTGGCGATAATCGATGCTGTCGACACAGCCGCTAGCCCGGCGTTGACCGGAGCGAAGTACATGCGTGCTGGCGCGGATAGTGGCGACATGGTTCCGAAGATAGACGCGCCTTTGAGTCGCTGTCAATTGTTCGCTAATGAAACAATGGCATGTCGGTGTCACACCCTTGGGGGTCTACCTGGGTGGCCCGGACGTCAACGATCGCGGTTTTGCGGTCATTCCCGTCTAGGCAGGAATGACCGCTTAAATCCTCAGTGCGACAGGTCGATCGCGTAGACGGCAGTGCCGTCGCCGTTGTCCCGCAACGGGTGGATGTTGTGCAACCCATCGGCTTGTGCGACGGCCTGTTTGTCGCTGGCAGCCGTAAAGATGACCGTGCCGCGAGTTTTAAGGCGAGCGAAATGCCAGGACGCGGCGGGCAAATCCTTGGCGCCAAGAGTGGGGTGGGCCTGCAGCCAGCGCGCCAGGATTTCGCGCGTGCCATCGGGGGCCGCCAGCACCACGTTGTTGCCATCCAGGCCCGGGAAGTGACCGCCGCCGCTGGCACGATAGTTGTTGGTCACCACCACGAACGTTTGCGATGGGGTGATGGACTTGCCGTGAAAGCTCAGCTTTTCGATGCGCTGGCCGATTGGCTTGGATACATCGATGGTGTACGTAACACCGCCCTGGATCTGGTCGAAGTTGAATCCCGCGTATTTGTCGTTGATCAACGCCTGCTCGCCGGTGGCGTTCGGATCGATACGGTTGAAACGCTCGGCGGATTTCTCCAGCCATGCCTTGAGGCCAGCGCCATCGATCTTCACCGCCGTCAGCGTGTTCGGATAGAAGTACAGATCGGCCGCGCTGCGCAACGTAAGTGGACCGGGCATGACATCGGTGTAATCGTCCGGGCCGCCGAAGCCAGTGCGGAACGCTGCGGCCGAGGCGACGATCGGCACGTTGGCTAGATCCGCGTGCGCGGAAGGCAGTTCCTGGCGCACATAGTCGATCTGCGCAGCATTGACCGGCGCCAGCGCGCTCATATCGCCTTCATCGGCGAAATAGCTGCTCATGCGCACGGTGCTCTGGCCGATCGGCGTATTCACGTAGTCGATGGCGGCTTGCTGCACCTTGCCAACGACCAGCTGCACCTGCGGATCGGCGACGACGCAGTTCGATGCAGAAATGGTGGGCTTCCCACCCACCATCATCGGCGGGCAAATCGGCCACACCTGGCTGAAGGTTTTGGATTTATCGATCGCCCAATGATTCTGCTGTCGCACCAGGGCCAGCCGGATGACGCCCAGATCCTTGCCGAAGAAACCGCCCATCACCGCCGGAACGCCACGCACGAAACCGCGCTTGTCGTCGACATCCTGCATGTTCGCAAAGCGCGGGCCGGGGAAGTCAGTGTGTTCGTGGCCGAGCAGCAGCACGTCGATGCCGGGCACGCCGGCGAGATACCAGCCGCCGTTTTCCATATCGGAGGTATACGGCGCGGTGTTCATGCCGCCGTGCAGAATTGCAATCACCAGATCCGGATGCTGCGCTTCGATCTCGGGCATGTATTTCTGCGCCGCTTCGACCACGCCGGTTACGGTGACCTTGCCTTCAAGATTCTGCTTGTCCCACTGCATGATCGGCGGCGGCGCGAAACCGATGATGGCGATCCTCATCGGCACACTGAGCTGGCTGCCATCCGGGGTGAACGCCGCGAATTTGCGCTCGATGATCGTCCACGGTTTGAAGATCGGCTTGCCGTCGCGAACGCTGTTCACGTTCGCCAGCACCAACGGGTAATGCGGGCCGGCGCAACGCTGCGCGCCAACGCCGTCAACGTTCATCGGCGTGCTGGTTACTTGCGAAAGGAACGGCAGGCCATAGTTGAATTCGTGATTGCCGATGGTGCCGCCGTCGTAGCCGATCGCATCCATCGTCTTATAGATGGCCAGTTCCTGGCCGCAATCGATCTTCTGCACCTGGGCCTGGTAGTCGGCTAGCACGCTGCCCTGAATGGTGTCGCCCGCATCGAAAAGCAGGCTATTGGTGAACTGGCTACGCGCCTTGCGTATCAGCGTCACAGTGCGTTCGAAACCCAGGGTTGGGTCGGCTTTCTGCTTGTAGTAGTCGTAGCTGAGGATGTTGGAATGCAGGTCGGTGGTTTCCAACACAGCCACGTCCGCGCGCAGGCCGTCGGGAATGGGTTGCGGAGCCTGGGCCTTGGGTGAGGGCGGTTGGCTGGCGCAGCCGGCGAGCAAAAAGGCAGCGATAAGGGCAGTAAGACGGCAAGAACGGTGGGGCATGGGGGTTCCGGCAGGGGCGAGCAGGGCATGAACCTACCAGATATGAGTGACCGTTCGCAGGCTGCCAAATGCCTTCGCAACGCTTCTTGACGACAAAAAGGCACTAAAATGACGCAACTTTGACAATCACAAAACGATGCGTCGCCCTACGAGCCGACGCCGTACCAGGGGGATCCCGCACATGCCGTTGAATCCGTTTCGCGCATCGCGAAACCGCACGACTACGGTCTGCGCCATAGCTTTCTTTGCCATCTGCGTGTGGTTCACGGCGTGGCAGGAGCCGTTGCTGGAGCAGCGCGGTTTCGTTTTCGCGTTGATGCTGTGCGTGTTCGGCGCGGCGTTGTTCGTGTTCGCGCGCTTGGCATTCGCACTGGTGTTCAGCGGTGGTTTGTTCCTGCTGTTGCGCGCGATCACGGTGCTGAAAGAGGAATACCTGGAATCGCCGCTGATGCCGGCGGATTTCGTCTACTACGTGCGCTCCAGTTTGTTCGAAACGCTGCGGCGTTATCCGAATCTCTACAGCGTTGGGTTGTGCGTGTGCATCGCCGTGCCCATCGTGCTTTGGCTGGCCTGGTATTGCGACCTGCGCCGCTTTGCGAGTTTGCGTGCATGGCCGCAGGCGTTGTTGCGCATCGGCGGCATTGTGTTTTGCGCGCTGGCGTTCTGGGTCTGCCTGCTGCCTTCCGGTCCGTTCGCGCGGGTGCATGCGCGCGGCGTGTGGGACAAGATGTCCGATGATGCGGCGTTGACCAACTTCTTCGTCAACCTTCGCGATTCCAGCGTACACGTGCCCGCAACAGCCAGTGACGCTGATGCCGAGCGCGACTGGCAGGCGACCACGACACCGATTCCTGCACCGGTCGATGAGAGCCAATACCCGGACATCGTGCAGGTATTGGAAGAAAGCACCTTCGATCCCGCGCCCTACACGCACTGCACCGTGCCCGAGTGCGATCTGGCGATGTTCAAATCGGATGCGCGCACGCGCGGTACCGGCGTGATGCGTGTGCATACCTTTGGCGGCGGTACATGGGTGAGTGAATTTGCTGCGCTCACCGGCATGCCGCAGGATATCTTCGGGCCGGGCGGCATGTACGCGCCCTATGTGCTCGCGCCCCACGTGCGCGACTCTCTGCCGCTGCAGTTGCGTCGCTTGGGTTATCTGACGGTGGCAATCTATCCGACCAACGGCACCTTCCTCAACGGACGCGATGCGTACAAAGCCTACGGTGTCGATCATTTCTATGGCGCGGGCGAACTCGGTCTCGACGACTGGGACGAAACCGACGCGCAAATGTTCGCCGCTGCCAAGCGCGTCTACGACAAGTTGAAGAAGCCAGGCCAGCCTGTATTCGTGATGATCTTGACGATCAATCAGCACGGGCCGCACGACGATCCGATGTCGACCTTGCCCAAGCAATTCCAGAATCTGCTGCACGGTTTACCGCCCGCTACAGCACTGAATTTCGATACCTACCTGCAGCGCCTGCACGATTCGGATGTGGCGATGAAAGGACTGGAGCACGATTTCCTCGATCGCGCGCAGCCAACCGTACTGGTGCATTTTGGCGATCATCAACCGTCGTTCGACGACCTGATGCGTACGTTGCCGCGCACCTTGCCGCCTGCGTTGGTGCCATACCAGGACTACCTGACGTACTACATGATCAAGAGCAATGTGCCAGGCGCTGCGTTGCCGACTTATCCGATGATGGATATCGCGCACTTGCCGGGTATGGTGCTGAAGGCCGCCGGATTGCCGATGGATCCATATTTTTCGGCATTGACCTCGCTGCGCGAGCGTTGCAATGGTTTGTATGCTGATTGCGCGGACAAGGATCTGGTGATGTCGTATTACGGATGGATCTTCAATCGGCTGCACGTGTACCAGTGACGTTTGGTTTTCAGCAGTAACGGTCGGCGAGCCGGTCGGTCGCTTCCACTAACACATCGACGATGGCCGGTTCCGATGCTGCGTGCCCGGCCAGCACGATGCGTAGATCTGCCTCCGGCCACACTGCTGCCAGATCGCATGCGTTTTTCGCCGGGCAGATGATGTCGTAGCGGCCGTGCACGATCACGGTTGGGATGTGGCGCAGCTTTACAACGTCGCTCAGTAACTGATTTGGTTTCAGGAATGCGTGATTGCGAAAGTAATGCGCTTCGATGCGTGCCAGGCTCAGTGCTACGTGAGGCGCTGCGAAGCTGGCTTCGGTCTCCGGGCTTTCTTCCAACGTGATGCCGCCGCCTTCCCACGCACCCCATGCCTGCGCGGCTTCCAGCCGAACCGATTCGCTATCGCTGGTCAGTCGTCGCCAATAGGCACCGAGCATGTCGCCGCGTTCTTCGGCTGGAATCACTGATGCATAACGTTGCCACTTCTCCGGCAAGATCCACGATGCGCCGCCTTCTTCGTAATACCAGCCAATCTCCTCCGGCCGGCACAGAAAAATGCCGCGCAACACCAAGCCAAGTACGCGTTCGGGATGCGCCTGCGCGTACGCCAGCGCAAGCGTGGAACCCCACGAACCACCGAACACCACCCAGCGTTCGATGTCGAATTGTTCGCGGATGGTTTCGATATCGGCGACCAGATGCCAAGTGGTGTTGTCGGTAAGATCGGCAAACGGTGTGGAGCGTCCCGCACCGCGCTGATCGAACAATACGATGCGATAGCGCGCAGGGTCGAAGAAGCGCCGGTGATACGGCGACAAACCCGCACCGGGACCGCCATGCAGGAAAACGACAGGCAAGCCCTGCGGATTGCCGCACTCTTCGACATACAACGTATGGCCGCCGTCTACCGTCATGTGATGGGTGCGATAGGGCTCGATTTCGGGGTACATCGTGCGCATGGCGAGTAATCCTGGATAACGAACATGGGGACATGCTTTTTTCGGTGCGACATAACGCGTGGTTCAGCGATCGCGCGCACGGCTGACGCGAAGCTTACCGTTTTGCCTAACGGCGACAAAACGCCAGAAACGTTTATCGCGCATTAGCCCAATTATCACTATGGCCTAGGCATACTCGAGACGTTTCCACGAGCGGCGCGCCGGGCGCACGCCATAGGTTGCCTGCCGCGCCTGGCACGTAGAGGGAAAGCCGAAGGTTTTCCCGTGACAGATTTTGCAAAGGAGTGGTCTAGTGAGTAAGCAATATTCCTCTGGTTTGGCGGTTGCTACGGGGCTGTGCGCAACCATGCTGGTACTGGCGGCCTGCAATCAGCAGCCGGCAACCAATACCGCCGCTGCGCCGGCGTCTTCGGCCAGTGCCGCGGGACAACCACAAGCCCCTGCCTATACGCCTCCGACGGCCGATCAGCTTTATCAGATGGTCGCTCCAATCGCTTTGTTCCCCGACAAGCTTGTCGCGCAAGTATTGGCCGGCTCCACTTACCCCGATCAGATCACCGCAGCGCAAAATCTGCTCACGCAGAATCCGAACCTGAAAGGCGATTTATTGCAGGCGGCAGTAGAGCCGCAAAGCTGGGACGCTAGCGTGAAAGGCCTGACGCAATTTCCGGCTGTGCTCAGTCAGATGGCGCAAAACATCCCGTGGACAACGGCGCTCGGCGAGGCTTACGTCAACGATCCGACCGATGTGCTCAATGCCATCCAGGTGATGCGTCAGCGCGCGTCGGCGCAAGGTAATTTGCGCAGCTCGGCACAGCAACAGGTCAGCACGCAGCCAGCGCAGCAAGTGGTGCAAAGCGAAGATGCCAGCGGCTATGCCGCAGATGGCAGCGCACCGCCTGTTTATTCCGGTCCGGACGTAGTGCCGCCGCCGACGCAGATCATCCAGATCGAGCCGGCGCAACCCGATTCAGTGTACGTGCCCAGTTACGATCCGCAGACTGTTTATGGCGGGGAAGTGCCGTACTACCCGAGTTATCAGTACCAGCAGCCGTCATATAGCACCGGCGAAGTGGTCGCCGTGGGCGCGGTGGCGTTCGGTGCGGCGATCGTGGTGGGTGCGCTATTGGATAGCCATCATGGCGGCGGTTGGCACTCCTGGGGCATGAACTGGGGAGGTGGTGGCGGTGGTGGATACAACGGTGGCGGTCGATATCATCCGGCGGTTGTCTACAACAACCAGGCCTATGTGTCGCGTTCGACGACGGTGATCAATCGCTATACCAATGTCACTAACAACAATGTCACCAACAACCGCTACGTCAACAACAGCCAGAACACCAGCAACGTTACCAACAACGTCAACAACAGTCGTAACCAGTTCAACCGCAACGTGACTAACAACGTCACCAATAACAATCAGCGCCCCGCGCAGCCGGTGACCACGCCGAACTTCGCGCGTGCGGGATATCCGTCCGCGGCCCCGCATGCCGCACCCGAGGCGCGTCCAGCAGCCGCGGCAGCGCAGGCACAACACCCGAACGTTGTGCATCAACAGCCAAACCAGGCTGCCCCGGCGCATCCGACGTTTGCGCCGCGCCCGCAACAAGAAGTGACTCATCAGCCGGCACCTGCCGCTCGCCCGGCGCCGCATCCGCAACCGCAAGCGGCGCCACGTCAGCAGGAGCGTCCGCAGCCGGCGTTCCATCCGGTGCCTCAAGCTAGGCCGCAACCTGCGCCACGCCCGACACCGCAGCAGGCGCACCCGCAGCCACAGCCGGCATTCCATCCGGCGCCGCAGTCCCAGCCCGCGCCTCGTCCCGCGCCGCCACAGCCGCGTCCGCAACCGCCACATCCGCAGCCTCAGGCACATCCGGCGCCACAGCAGCAGAACAACGCGCACCAGCCGCCGAAGAAAAAAGACGACCAAGGGCATAACTAAGGCAGAAGACCCCTTTGCGCATTTGAGCAAAGGGGTCTTGTCGTTGCATCAATCCTGCGAGAGTGCACGCGCCGCATCCCACATGGCGCGTGTCATCGGGCGGTTCGCGTGCGGAGTCTGCAACACGATCAATGTAGTCGTGCTGATGCTGGAATGGATCTTCAGCAGACGATCGAGCACTGCTTCCAGATGAGTAATCGACATCGCCACGACGCGTAGCAAGGCGGAGTCCTCGCCTGCAAGGCGGCGGCAATCCAGTACCTCGGGGATGTCCGCCACAATTTTTCCGATGCGTGCGCAAATGCCGCCATCACAGCGCAGACGCACCATTGCATCGATGCCGTAACCCAGTCGCTTAGGGTCAACTACGGCGCGATATCCGGCGATAACGCCGGCTTCCTCCAGTCGTTTGACGCGCTCGGCCACCGCGGGCGCGGATAGGCGCACCTTGCGGCCCAACTCGGCGTATCCCAGGCGGGCATCCTGCTGCAGGGCTTCCAATAGTTGCCAATCCTTGGCGTCCCAATCGGGTTTCGATTCGTAGGTCATGGGCGTCGAGTGATATTTCGATCGATGGCGAAACATGAGGATGGACTACGGGTGCATTATTCCTCCCGATGCATCGCAAAGCTAGGATTTTGCACAATCCTTCCCCACGGAATCGACCCATGGACACCCATGAACGCCTGGACGGGCGTGCCCTCATTTACATCGGTATTGCCCTGATAACGTGGTCGTCCGCATACGCAGGCATCGCGTATGCCCTGGCGTCGTTCACGCCCGGCGAAGTGGCCTTGGCGCGCCTTGCGATCGGCTCACTATGCTTTGCTTTGCTGCTGTGGGCTAAGCGCATACCGCTGCCGCAACGGAGCGACTGGTTGCAGCTTGCCGTGCTTGGCGTCATCGGCCTCACTGTCTATCACCTGTGTTTGAACTATGCGGAAACGCGCATCGCCAGCGGCACGGCGGCGATCCTGATTGCATTGGTGCCGGCGGCTACCGCTACGCTCTCTGCGCTCTGGATCGGCGAGCGCATCAGCGCGCGCCGAATGGTTGGTCTGGGCATTGCGTTGCTTGGTGTGGTGCTCGTGGTGCTGGCTAGTGGCAAGCAGGTGAAATTTCAGCCGATGGCTGCGTTGGTGTTGATCAGTGTCATTGCCTCGGCGATCTTCTTCGTCGGGCAAAAGCCGTTGTTCGTCCGCAACAACATGGTCGGTGTCACTGCTTTCACCTTCTTTGCGGGCACGTTGGGCGCACTGCCGTTTGGGCTTGGTTTGCCGCAGGCACTTGTCGTTGCACCGTGGTCGCATATCGCAGCGTTGTTATGGCTTGGCATAGCGCCAACCTTTGTCGGTTATCTGACATGGAACGCAGCGTTGCGGCGCGCCTCGGCATCGCAAGTGTCCAGCTTCATCTACTTTTCGCCGCCCATCGCGGTGTTAATCGGCTGGATGTGGCTGGGCGAACGTCCCGCATGGCTGACTCTGGTGGGTGGTGTGATCACTGTGGGCGGCGTAGCTTTGGCTAACGCGCGACGCCCCGCACCGCCAACTGCGATACCGATGACGCCATCCGCAGCGAAACAAAGTTGAGAATGGTGATGCTCGTCCATCTCGTCGTGCGCTAGACACGCTGCGCGTCTG
The DNA here is from genome assembly GCA_903970555.1 of Vulcanimicrobiota bacterium. GTDB lineage: Bacteria > Pseudomonadota > Gammaproteobacteria > Xanthomonadales > Rhodanobacteraceae > Dyella_B. Next base: position 7,178 of record CAJCJD010000206.1, on the reverse strand, counting down.
ATTGCATTGCACTTAATCAAGGGGACATCCGTGTATACGCTTTACATCGCCAACAGGAATTATTCGTCCTGGTCGCTACGACCGTGGGTATTGCTGAGCGAGCTTGGCATTGCATTCGAAGAGAAGCTCACGCCATTTCAGGGCGGTACTTCGTCGAGCTGGTCGGCATTCCGGGCTTTTTCGCCGACCGGCAAGGTGCCTTGCCTGCACGATGGCGACACGGCGGTGTGGGATTCGCTGGCCATCGCCGAATACGTAGCGGAGCGTCATCCTAGCGTGTGGCCTGCCGATTCTCGCGTGCGAGCATGGGCGCGCAGCGCTGCGGCGGAAATGCATTCGGGCTTTGATGCCTTGCGTTCGCATTGCCCGATGAATTGCGGTATCCGACTGCAGTTGAATGCGACGCCGGCTGCGTTGTCACGGGACATCGCACGCGTGCAGGAACTCTGGAACGAAGGCCTGAAACGATTCGGTGGGCCTTATCTCGCCGGCGCTACATTTACCGCGGTGGACGCGTTCTATGCGCCGGTAGTGTTCCGCATCCAGAGCTACCGGCTACCGCTCGATGCGACAACGCAAGCATATGTGCAACGCATGCTTGCGCTTCCATCGATGCAGCACTGGTACGAATTAGCGTTGAAAGAAACCTGGCGCGATCCCGATCATGAGGAAGAAACGCTGCGGCAGGGCGTATTGCTGGAAGATTTGCGAGTAGCCTGACGTCATCGGCCGGGTGATTTGTTCGCTAGCCGGATAGCGAAATTTTTGCGTCTGACAAACGATCCGATAAGTGATGCCGCCGTATCTTCGCGCGATGTCTGCGCCATTGTGCGGACATATGTCGAAAACCACCCGGGCGGGTGGCAGGGGTTTGAAGACTTGGTCGACCATCGATGTATCCGTGCATCGATATGCTTGCAGGTCCTCCATGGCTACGCCGCGCGCATCTACTCTTTTGCGAATGGTGTTTTTGTTGGTGCTTGTTGCGCGTCCTGTCTGGGCGGCGGGTCCGCAGATATCCGTGGAAGGCGGCGAGAGTTACGTCGGCGGCTATTTCACGCTCAACGACGGCGCCCCCGCTGTTTTTGCCGAGGCTGTGTTCGACGAGCATGGCATTGGCAGCAGTCGTTTCACCTGGGCGCCCGACGTGACGGCCGGATGGATCGATGGTCGCGATATCGCTTATTTCAGGAGCGATCGCTACACCACACGCGATCACATCTGGTTGTTGGCGGCTGGACTACGTTTCCATTACGGAGATGCCAACGCCTGGTATCGCCCATTGTTTTTCAGCTTTCAGCCCACGCTACATACTGGACGCACACCGGCATTGAGCAGCAGCTACGAGTTCACCAGCACGCTAGGCTGGCAGGGCGAGCATTGGATGGTTGCGCTTCGCCATAGCTCCAATGCCTACTTGCATATGCCCAATCGCGGCGAAAACCTGCTGTTGATGGGCGTGACGTTCTAAACGGCCGGCGAGGGTCGATTAGAGCTTGTATGCGCGATGGATCGCCACGATGCCGTTGCTCAGATTGCGCACTTCCACGCGACCGAAGCCGGCACGTTCCATCATGGCTTTGAGCGTTTCCTGATCGGGATGCTTGCGGATCGATTCGGCGAGGTACTGATAGCTGCCGGCATCGCCCGCAAACAGCTTGCCGAGCTTGGGCAGCACCTGGAACGAGTGGAAATCGTAGAGCTTGCTGAAGAGTTCGCTCTGCACCTTGGAAAACTCCAGCACCAAGGCTCGCCCGCCAGGCTTTAGCACGCGGCAGATATCGGCCAGCGCCTTGTCCTTGTCGGTGACGTTGCGCAGGCCGAAGGCCATCGTCACTGCATCGAAGCTGTTATCGGGAAAGGGCAGGGCCTCGGCGTTCAACTGCGTCCAGCGTAGGCCGCAGACCAAGCCGCGGTCGGTGAGGCGATCACGACCGACGTTGAGCATGGCGGCGTTGATGTCGCCCACGATCACGTCGCCTTCCTCGCCCACCGCCGGCTTGATCAGCGCAGCGATATCGCCAGTGCCGCCGGCCAGATCCAGCACGCGGTCGCCACGGCGGATGCCGCTCACGCCGACGAAATGACGCTTCCAAAGACGATGGACGCCGAACGACATCAGGTCGTTCATCAGGTCGTAGTTACGGGCGACGGAGGTGAAGACCTCGCCGACCAGTTTTTGCTTTTCCCCGACCGGAACGTCGCGGAAACCGAAGTGGGTAGTGGGCTGCTCGCTCATAGCGGCATGGTACAGGATGACGGGTGCGGATAAGGCCACCTTATCTGCCATATAGGCAACATGCAGTGGCCGGATCGCCGCAGCCAGCGTAGCCTTCGGGGGAACGCAGCCGCGTTTTGCCTTGGGAGATGGAAAGCATGAAACGTCCGACTTTGTGGTTGTCCTGCGTGGTTGGCTTGCTTAGCTGCGCCGTCGCGGTGGCTCAAACTGCCCCGGCGGTGATCACCGCGGCCGGCGCTTACCATCCGTTGCCCAAGGCCGCCTATCAGCCAGACCCCGCTGCCACTTACAAAGTGGTGTTCTCACTGACTAAGGGCAGCGACAAGCCGGATCGGGTCAATCCTGGCCTCGAACGTGTCGCGCGCGCGGTCAATCTGTATGCCTCCGCCGGAGTGCCGCTCGATCACCTAAAATTTGTCGCGGTCGCATCCGGTGATGCCACCGGCTTGGTGTTGGACGATGAGCATTACAAGGCGGCGTTTGGCACGGCCAATCCCAACCTTGCCGTCATCGCGCAATTGCGCAAGGCCGGGGTCGATGTGGCCGTCTGCGGCCAGGCGATGGCGGAACATCACTATGCCGACGAATGGGCCTCCAAGGATGTGACGCTCAGCCTGTCCGCGCTGACCACGATCACCGTATTGGAGCAGAAGGGTTACGCCCTGATGCCACTGTAAGACCGGAGCCGAGCATGTCGCCCTATTTGAACATTCGCTGGCAACGCGTCCTGCTGGCCGGATGGCTTGCTGTTGTCTGCGGCGTGGCCAATGCCGCGCAAGACAACTACCTGCCACCGTGGAATCCACCGCCGACGGGTGGCGTGTCCTTCGCGGTGCCGCCGTTCGATGCGATTGCCGATCTACACGGCGATATCGTCGATCCGCAGCTCACGGTGTTCTTCGCCGGCAATCAATTCATGGTGGTGCATGATCTGGTCGAGGCGTTCAAGCAACGCTATCCGCAATACCAGCGCATCTATGTGGAAACGTTGCCGCCGGGCATTCTCACTAAACAGATCGAAACGGGCTCGCTGGTCATGGGCAATCTGCGCATTGCCGTGAAACCTGACATCTTTACCAATGGCAAAGGATCGATCGCCGATCTGCAGAAAGAACACGGCTGGTTCGCCGATACCGCCGACTACGCACGCAATCCGTTGGCGATCATGGTCGCGAAAGGAAATCCGAAACACGTCGAAGGCTTGAAAGATCTTGGCCGTCCCGACGTGCGCGTCAGCATGCCCAATCCGCAGTGGGAAGGCATCGCCAAGCAGATCGAGGTGAGCTATCGCCAAGCCGGTGGCGATGCGTTGGATCGCACCATCATGGATAGCAAGGTGAAGGACGGCAGCACTTACCTCACGCGCATCCACCACCGCGAATCGCCGTTGCGCGTGCTGCGGGGTGAGTCGGATGCGGCGCCGGTATGGTCCACGGAAGCGTATTTTCAGCAGCAGATTCTGCATCGCCCCGTGGAAACCATCACGATTCCTGCGGACCAGAATGTCACGTCGACCTATACGGCAGCGCGCATGAAAGATGCGCCGCACGCGCAGGCCGCAAAAGATTTTCTTGCCTTCATGACATCTACCGAAGCGCAAGGCATCTATCGCAAATACGGCTTCCAGCCGCCGCAGCCATGAACGCGCTGCGTGCCACGCTGATAATTTTTTGCATGCTGTGTGCGGCCGACGCGCTGGCCGACACACCCAATGGCGCAACATTGGCGCAGCAAGGTAATGGCCACGGCGTAGCGCCTTGCATGGCCTGCCATGGCGCCGACGGGAGCGGTCAGGCAGCGGCGGCCTTTCCGCGCTTGGCCGGTTTGTCGCAGGCCTATTTGCGCAAACAGCTCGATGATTTCGCCAACGGTTCGCGCGTTAACGCGACCATGCAGCCGGTCGCAAGTGAATTGAGCGATGTCGAGCGCGATGCGCTTTCCGAGTACTACAGCAAGTTGCCGCTGCCGGCAGCAACGCCGTCGCCTGCACCGAACGGCGAAGTGGCGCAGCTCGGGCAGCGACTCGCCACGCGCGGGCGCTGGTCGAATGCGCTACCCGCTTGCGAGCAATGCCATGGGCCCGATGGCGTCGGCGTAGGTGATCACTTTCCACCGCTTAGTGGGCAATCGGCCGTCTATCTATCCAACCAGTTGCATGCATGGCAACAAGGTTCGCGTCATAACGATCCTTTGCGGCTGATGCAGAGCGTAAGCGGCAAATTGAGCGATGACGATGTCGCAGCCATCAGCGCGTGGTATGCCTCGCAACCGAGTGTGCCGTCGAAGGAGCAGCAGCCATGAGTCGGATGCGCCCTATCTTGATCAGTGTCGTGCTGTTGCTGATCGCATGCGAACATCCTTCGCCGCCGACGTCCGTTTCCGCGGCCCAAGTTCCCGCACCCGCGACATCCCCGACGAAAGTTGCCGATCACTTCGTGCCGCCGCCCGAGTCCACCATTCCCGACGACGATTTCGGTAAACAAGTCGCGCTGGGTCGACAGATCTTTGTCGACCCCGGTCGTTACGCGAAAGCCTACGTCGGCAATCAACTCAGTTGCGAAAACTGTCATCTCGATGCCGGTCGACTCGCAAACTCCGCGCCATTGTGGGGCGCGTATCCGATGTATCCCGCTTATCGAAGCAAGAATCACCATGTGAACACGTTCGCCGAACGGCTGCAGGGCTGCTTCAACTACAGCATGAACGGTAAGGCACCACCGCTAGGTGATCCCGTACTCGTAGCGCTGGAAAGTTATGCGTATTGGATGTCGAAAAGCGAGCCGATCGGTACATCGTTACCTGGTCGCGGTTATCCCAAACTGGCCAAGCCCGCGCTCACACCCGACTACGCGCGCGGTGAGGTCGTGTTCAAACGCGACTGCGCGCTTTGCCACGGCGGCGACGGCCAAGGCCAACAGGCGGCGGGACGCACCGTATTTCCGCCGCTATGGGGGCCCCAGTCGTTCAACTGGGGCGCGGGCATGGAGCAGGTGAACAACGCCGCCGGCTTCATCAAAGCCAACATGCCGTTGGGTCGCGGCAATACATTGACTGATCAGGACGCATGGGATGTCGCGTACTACATGGACGGGCATGAGCGGCCGCAGGATCCGCGCTTCAATGATTCGATTCCGGCGACGCGTGCTGCGTATCACGACACGCCCGATTCGCTCTACGGCATCACAGTAAATGGTCAACTGCTAGGTAAGGGCACGACAGATCGATAGGCGTCTTTGCAACGCACGTTTGTCGACTCAACGACTTATCTGAGCAGGCGCGAGATGTGTTCGCAATATAATGCGAAAAAAGATGATCTGTGCACACCTTGCTGCGACTATTTACCTATGCAATTCGACAAAAAAATGACGTAGCATGGCTCCGAAACAGGGGCTAGAGCCGGCGCGTCCGCGTCGTGCCGCATAAGGGGAGCATGGCGATACGCCATGTATAACTTGCGTGGGATCGATCCGCCAACACCGAGGTGGTGGCGATGATGGATGTCTTACGGGTGACAGCTTCTGGATAGCAGGCAGATCACAGCTCGTGTCTGTCTTTATTCCATACCAGAGGCTCGACGGACCGATGATCACTTCAAGGCACGTACATCTCCGGCCAAGCGTGCAACCGCACCTCTGCGATCTTTGGCCTCCTTGTGGCTTTTTTTGCTTGACGCCATTCCAGCGAATCCATCGCTGAGAAAAGACCTTTGCTTTCTATTTCATTGATGACATCGACGTCACATGCACCGTGGCGCATCGACATCGCATGCACACATTAAAACAGGGAGCGTATTCATGAGCTTGCTAGGCCGTAACAACGCATTGGCCATTTCCGTCACCATAGCCTTGGCTACTTCGCTGACTGCATGCGGTGGTGGGGGTGGCGGAAACGGAAATGTACGTCCGTCTACAACCACGCCTACTCCGGCCCCCGCGCCTGCACCGACTCCTACGCCCACGCCCACGCCAGTTCCGTCACCGTCACCGTCACCAGGGCCCGCTCCAATTGCTCTAAGTGGCAGTCCAACGCCACCGCCTACGCCTGTGCTTAGTGGTTACAACCCGCTTCTCGCCCAACTGTGGCCGACTAACGTCGATACGGCACAGAGCACCACTGGCGATCAAGGTCAGGGGGTGAAAGTCGGAATCTTGGATAGTGGCGCACAAGCTGACAACCCGGCACTTATTAACCGCATTACATGGTTTCAGGACTATGTCGATCCCACCAATACAACGCCACAAGATGGGGCCGGTCACGGCACGATGATGGCGGAGATTGTCGGTGGAACCGCAAATCCGGATGGCTCGGGTGGTAATCCTTTCTATGGCGGCGTGGCGCCACAGTCCCTGTTGTACATCGCGCGAATTGGCGACAACAGCGGCAATGTAAATGTCGCACTTGCCCCCCAAGCGCTGGCTGATCTGAATGCACAGGGTGTGAAGCTGATTAACAACTCTTATGGGAGCACGACATCCATCACCGGCGTAGGGGCAACTGATCCACTCGTGACCCAGGATTATTCCTTCTTTCGGTCAACAGCCACCAACGGACAGCTGATGGTGTGGGCTGCTGGTAACGAAGGCATGTCGCAACCCAGCGTTGAGGCTGGGTTGCCGTACTATGAATCCAGTCTTCAACAGAATTGGCTAGCAGTCGTCAACGTTGCGATCAACGCCAACGGGCAGGTGACGGGCCTCGACACCACGGCAACCTCCAACGCCTGCGGCGTTGCTGCGCAATGGTGCTTGGCAGCACCGGGCTATGCTTACGTTTCGCCTATATCCAATACACCGTTCTCGACGGGCGCCGGCGACGGCACATCCGGGGCGGCTGCCGTTGTAACGGGTGTCGCAGCCTTAGTCTGGCAGCGTTTTCCGTTCTTTACTGCGACCAACGTACAGGAGACGCTGTTGGGAACTGCCACCAATTTGGGCAGCCC